>NZ_CP081495.1:602599-903898 GCF_025919725.1 Flavobacterium agricola
AATGCTAAAATTAAAAATGATAAAACCGAAGCAAACAGCATCGCTTTTGGATATTGCTTTTTGGGGTTATCTAATTGAGATGCATGTACGGCCAATGCTTCAATACCAGAAAAAAGTAATATAATAGTAGATAAAAATACTACGTTACCAATACTGGTAAGTTTAGGAATATAGCGCGGTTCGGTAATACCGTTTACTACTTTAACAATTTCGGTTTGATCGGTGGGAATGCTATTAAAAGCTAATGGGTTGCCGTTTACTGCCCAAACAATAGCAATAACAATTAAAACCAATAAGGGCACAATGGTACCGTATAAGAATCCGCTACTTGATGCTTTAGATATAATAGCTGTTCCTTTTAAATTAACGAATGTACTTAGCCAATATATTAAAATGGCAAAACAACCAATAAACTTACCATCGGTAGCTAATTCGGGTTTATCAATAACATAAGCAACAGCTGCCGCACCAAAAGCTAAAGTTGTAGGATACCAAACAATATTTTGACTCCATTGTAAAAAAACAGCAATAAAACCTACGCGTTTATTAAATGCTTCTTTAACCCAGGTATAAACTCCACCACCTTGTTCGGCGTAAGCAGTACCTAGCTCAGCACTTACCATTGCAGCCGGAATTAAAAAAAATACAGCAGCAAAAATAATATAAACAAACATGGTTAATTCTTCTTGTGACATTAACGGAACGCCACGAAAACTGATAACAACAGCAGTCATCATTAAAGTAAGTTGAACCACTGTTATTTTAGCACTACCTTGTTGGGTGTTGGTTGTACTACTTGAAGTTGATTGATTTGTACTTTGCATTATTTATAGTTAATATAGGTATTTGTTAGATAACGAAACGAATGCATTTTTGGTATGTTTAGGTTACATTTTAATCGTTAAATTATACAGAAAAAAGATACAAAACAAAAAAAAGAACCCTTGTCGGTTCTTTTTCTAATCATTATTTTTTAATTATTGCTTTAAATAGCAAAGTTATTCCTACGGTTAGTAAGCCAATACCCAGGCCGAGTATAAATTCTTTTACAATTGCAGGAATGCTTGGTAAAACATCATGTAAAAAAGTAATATTATGGCTAAAAATGCCACCAGCTACTAAAAGCAAAGCAATGGTTCCTACAACAGCTAAGGTTCTAATAATTATTGGTAAAAGTTTTACCAATATTTTGCCCATTTGAGCTAAAATGCCTTTGTTATTATTTTTTTTAATCAGCTTATAGCCAACATCGTCCATTCTAACAATTACAGCAACAATGCCATAAACACCAAATGTAGCAAGTAAGGCAACCAAAACTACGGCACCAATTTGCGTGGCTAAAGGTTGCGTTAATACAGCTCCTAAAGCAATAATTACAATTTCTATAGATAAAATAAAATCGGTTGTAATGGCTGATTTTATTTTTGTTTTCTCATTTACTGGTTCAGCTGCAGTAAAGTTTTCGGTTGTTTTGGCTTCCTTTTTATGAAAAAAATATTCAACAATTTTTTCGGCACCTTCATAAGCCAAGTACAAACCACCTAAAAGTAAAATAACGGTAATAGCGCTTGGTAAAAGGTAATTAAGTATTAAAACAATCGGAACAATAATAACTTTATTTACTAATGAACCTTTGGTAATGGCCCATAAAACGGGTATTTCGCGAGAGGAAACAAATCCGGTTGCTTTTTCGGCATTAACTGCCAGATCGTCGCCTAAAATTCCGACTGTTTTTTTTGTGGCAACTTTTGCAGCAACTGCAACGTCATCCATTAAAACTGCAATATCATCTAAAACTGCAAAAATTCCTGAAGCCATACAAGCAATATATTTTACGTAAATATATTAATAAAAATGCTTTCAACTTTAAAAATAACACAATACTAAAGTTATCTTTGCTGCATGAAATTAGATCAGGTACTTAGTAAACTCAATATAAAGCAATTAAATGCTATGCAGCAAGAAGCGCTGCAAGCTGCAAAAACAGAAACCAATGTTATTTTACTTTCGCCCACCGGATCGGGTAAAACATTAGCTTTTTTGTTACCAATTTTAAGCAAGTTAAAAGTAAATGTTCCCGGGGTTCAGGCTGTTATTTTAGTTCCTAGTCGGGAATTGGCTTTGCAAATAGAACAAGTTTTTAAAAAGTTAACTACCGAATTTAAAATTAATGCATGTTACGGCGGACATAATACGCGTACCGAAATAAATAACTTAAGTTCTCCGCCTGCCGTTTTGGTTGGAACTCCGGGGCGCGTAGCTTTTCATATCCGCGAAGCATCTTTTAACACCCAAAATGTTACAAGTTATGTAGTTGATGAATTTGATAAAGCTTTAGAAATGGGCTTTCAGCAGGATATGGATTTTATTATCAATACATTCCTCAACATCAATTTTCGCATGTTAACATCGGCAACTGCGTTAAAAAACATCCCAGAGTTTACCGGAATGCAACAACCTAAAATGCTTACGTTTTTAAAGAATTCTGATGCAAAACCCGATTTAACTTTTAAAAAAGTTTATACAAAACCTGAAGAAAAGTTAGAAACCGTTATTCAGTTGCTTGGTAAACTTGGTAAAGAAACGGTTTTAATTTTTTGCAATCACCGCGATGCAGTAGATAGAATAAGCGAAACTTTGCATACAAAAGGTGTTGCAAATACATGTTTTCACGGCGGACTGACGCAAGATGATAGGGAACGTGCTTTGTTAAGATTTAGAAACAAAAGTTCTCGTATTTTAATTACTACCGATTTGGCTGCGCGTGGATTAGATATTCCGGAAATTGGCTGTGTAATTCATTATCAAATTCCAGATAAAGAAGAAACCTTTATTCACCGTAACGGACGTACGGCGCGTATGAAAGCGAAAGGAACCGTTTATGCCTTACTTATGCAAGATGAAAACGTTGCGTTTATAGATTCGCGCTTTGCTACCGAAACCTTAACCGGTAATTATATAATTGATAATAAAACCGATTTTAAAACACTTTATATTAGTGCTGGTAAAAAAGATAAAGTAAATAAGGTTGATATTGTGGGTTTTTTAATTAAGATTGGCGGATTAGCTAAAGAAGATATTGGCTTGATTGAAGTAAAAGATACACAAGCTTTTGTTGCAGTTGTATCAAAAAAAATAAAACCTTTATTAGCAGCTTTAAAAGATAAAAAGTTAAAAAACAAAAAGGTGAAAATTGAAATTGCCCAACAATAAAAAAACGCTTTAGCAAATGCTAAAGCGTTTTTTTAAATTTCCTTATTTTCTATATAGCTTAATGCGCTCGATGGACAAGCATTAATTTGCGCGCGTAAAAGTTCGCTTGGCGTATCGCCTAAATTAATCCAAGGACGTTTACCGGGATTATAAACTTGCGGTAATAGGTTTAAACAAACTGCAGAATGTTGGCAAACATCAGGTTTCCAAATTACTGTTATTTCTCCATTAGAATATTCGTGTTCTTTCATAACCAATCTTAATTTAGTTGTTATATGGAATATAAAACTTGGTACAAAAATAAATATTGTAAATAAAGTTTGAAATAACAATTATCATGTTCGGTTTAAGTTACCGGCTTTTATTCAAGCATTTTTATTAAAATATTTTCAAATGGTTTTATGTTTGTCTTTCTTTCATTTGTTTTTGGATCTATAACAAAAGGTAATCCAGGAAATTGTCGCGCAATTTTTCCATTTTTATCAATAAAAAAGGTTCTTGGATAGCTCTTAATTTCCATCTTATCAATAAAACTTTGCTCGTTAACTATTTGTGTAAAGTTAAACGGATGCTTTGTTAAAAACTCCGTAACTTCTGACTCGTTATTATATGTAATTGCAATAAAATGTGCTTGATCTTTATATTTTGCAGCAAGTTCATTTAAAGCAGGCATTTCTTCAATACAAGGGGCGCATTTAGTAAACCAAAAGTTTAGTACTACGGGTTTACCTTTTAAAGCATTGAATGTGATTTTTTTGCCGTTTAAAGTTTGTAGTTCGGTTTGTTGTAAAACTTTTTCTAAACGTTCCAGTTCCTCTTTCTTTTTTTATTTGCTTCTTCCTGATTTTGATTAGTAATATTACCCGATCTAAAATCTAAAGCCCACAAATAGGTGCTAATAATACTGTCTTTTGTTTGTCTTAAAAGATTAGTTCTTTCATCTAATTTAATGTTGGTATTATTATACTGCTTTTGTATTTTTTGCAAATAGGCATCTTTGTTTTTTTGATAGGTAGCCATATCCTGCATTCCTAAATCTTTAGAATACATGTATTGGGTTTGAGCAAACGTAATACTTGTGCCTACTAAAAATAGGGCTGATAGTATTTTTTTTAATAAATTCATAAGGTAAAGCTTTAATTGGTTGTTTAAATATATGAATTTTTACGGTAGTTTATAAATAAAAAACTCCTGCATTTGCAGGAGTTTTTTTATTATTTATTTGCTTCACACCATTTGCGAGCATTAACAAAAGCTTCTAACCAAGGCGAAACTTCGTCTTTACGTCCGTTCGGATAATTTGCCCAGTTCCATTGGAAGGTAGAACGTTCAATGTGTGGCATCGTTACCAAATGGCGACCGGTTGTATCACATAACATAGCGGTGTTGTAATCTGATCCGTTTGGATTGGCAGGATATTGCTCATAAGCATATTTTGCAACAATGTTGTAAGCAGCTTCTTCTTTAGGTAAGTTGAATTTTCCTTCGCCGTGAGAAATCCAAACACCTAATGTAGACCCTGCTAATGTAGATAACATAATCGAGTTGTTTTCTTGCACTTTTACTGAAATGAAGTTCGATTCGTGCTTACCAGATGTGTTGTGAATCATTTTTCCGTGTACATCGTGCTCCGGATTAATTAATTCTAACTCCATCATTAACTGACAACCGTTACAAATTCCAACCGACATGGTATCTGGACGTTTGTAAAAGTTTTCTAACGCCGCTTTCGCTTTTTCGTTATATAAGAAAGCTCCGGCCCAACCTTTAGCAGATCCTAAAACGTCTGAGTTCGAAAATCCTCCAACAGCTCCAATAAACTGAATATCTTCTAACGTTTCTCTTCCTGAAATTAAATCGGTCATGTGTACATCTTTAACATCAAAACCAGCTAAATACATCGCATTTGCCATTTCGCGTTCTGAGTTCGAACCTTTTTCACGAATAATCGCAGCTTTTGGTCTTGCTCCGTTGTAAACGGGTTTTTTACCATCAAAATGAGATGGGAAAACAAAGTTTAACGGCTGATTTTTATAGTTGTTGTAACGCTCTTGCGCCATTCCGTTTTTAGATTGTTTGCTATCTAATAAGAATGACGTTTTAAACCACGCATCACGTGTTTCCGTAACATTAAATGTAAAGGCATCGTTGTTGTTTTTAAACGTAACTTCGTTACCAGCAACAGCAGTACCAATTTTTACAGCTTCAATTCCAGCTTCAGCAAATGCTTTTTCAAAAGCTGCATCATTTGTAGCTTGTAAAACAACTGCAATATTTTCGTTAAATAACGCTTTAACCGAATCTGCTTCGTTTAATGCAGATAAATCGTAGTTTGCACCTAAGTTAACATCAGCAAAAGTCATTTCTAACAGCGTAGTAATTAAACCGCCTGATCCGATATCGTGACCTGCTTCAATTAAATTGTTGTTGATTGCAGCTTGAATGGTATTGAACGCCTTTTTAAAGTAAGCGCCGTTTTTAATTGTTGGAACTTCGTTTCCAACTTTATTTAAAATTTGAGCGAAAGATGATCCGCCTAATTTAAAGTTATCTTGAGATAAGTTGATGTAGTAAATAGATCCAGCTTCTTTATTTAAAACCGGTTCAACTACTTTATTGATATCTGTACAATTTCCTGCTGCCGAAATAATAACGGTTCCAGGAGCAATTACGTTTTCGCCGTTCGGATATTTTTGTTTCATTGAAAGCGAATCTTTTCCTGTTGGAATGTTGATTCCTAATTCAATTGCAAAATCAGAACAACCTTTAACAGCTTCATACAAACGTGCATCTTCACCTTCGTTATTACACGCCCACATCCAGTTTGCTGATAAAGAAACACCAGCTAATCCGTTATTAATTGGCGCAAAAACAAGGTTCGATAGCGCTTCTGCAATCGCGTTACGAGAACCAGCAACCGGATCAACCAACGCAGCAATAGGCGAGTGGCCCACTGTAGTTGCAATACCTTCAGTCGATTTGTAATCTAACGCCATTACCCCAACATTGTTTAAAGGTAATTGTAAAGGCCCAACGCATTGTTGTTTTGCTACACGTCCGCCAACGCAACGATCTACTTTATTGGTTAACCAATCTTTAGAAGCAACCGCCTCTAATTGTAACATTTGGTTTAAATACGTAGGGATATTTGCTGTGCTGTACGTTAACCCAGCATAATTTCTTTCCACTTTTTTATCTGTCATTACGGTTTTAGGAGATGATCCGAAGAAATCTTCTAAAGCGTAATCCATTGGTTTTTCGCCCGTAGTTTTTGACTCAAAAGTAAAACGGTGATCGCCCGTAACATCACCAACGGTGTACATAGGTGCACGTTCGCGATCTGCAATATCTTGTAATGTTTTAATATCTTTTTCAGCAATAACCAATCCCATGCGTTCCTGAGATTCGTTACCAATAATTTCTTTGGCAGATAACGTTGGATCACCTACTGGTAATGCATCTAAATCAATCAATCCGCCCGTATCTTCAACCAATTCAGACAAACAGTTTAAATGCCCACCTGCTCCGTGATCGTGAATAGAAACAATTGCGTTATGATCAGATTCTACCATACCACGCACGGTATTAGCTGCGCGTTTTTGCATTTCTGGGTTAGAACGTTGAATGGCATTTAACTCAATTCCAGAGCCAAAAGCTCCTGTGTCAGCAGATGAAACCGCTGCACCACCCATACCAATGCGGTAATTTTCGCCACCTAAAATCACAATTTTATCACCAACTTCTGGTTTGTGTTTAATGGCTTGATCTAATTTTCCGTATCCGATTCCACCTGCTTGCATAATTACCTTATCGTAACCAATTTTGCGTGTATCTTCTTCGTGTTCAAAAGTTAAAACCGAACCAACAATTAAGGGTTGACCGAATTTGTTTCCAAAATCTGAAGCTCCGTTAGATGCTTTAATTAAAATATCCATTGGCGTTTGGTACAACCAATCGCGTTCGTTCATTGCTTTTTCCCACGGACGATCTTCGTTTAAACGAGAATACGAGGTCATGTAAATAGCAGTTCCTGCTAATGGCAACGAACCTTGACCACCAGCTAAACGGTCACGAATTTCACCTCCTGCACCGGTAGCAGCACCAGAAAATGGTTCTACCGTAGTAGGGAAGTTGTGCGTTTCTGCTTTTAATGAAATAACCGATTCAAATTCTTTTTCAGCATAAAAATCTGGTTTGTCAGCAGAAAGCGGAGCAAATTGCGTTGCTTTTGGTCCTTTCACAAAAGCAACATTATCTTTATAAGCCGAAACAATTCCGTTCGGATTCGTTTCAGATGTTTTTTTAATTAATTTGAATAATGAAGTTGGTTGTTCAACCCCATCAATAACAAACGTTCCGTTAAAAATTTTATGACGGCAATGTTCTGAATTGGCTTGAGAGAAAGCAAAAACTTCAGAATCGGTTAATTTTCTTCCAATTTTAACCGCCAAGTTGTTTAAATAATCAACTTCTTCAGCGCTTAATGCCAAACCTTCTTGTTGGTTGTACGCCTCAATATCATCAATTTCTAAAATTGGCTCAACATGGATTGCAATGGTAAACATATCTTGCGTTAATGCCGAAAATTTTTGAGAAATCATCGGATCAAAAGCATTAAAATCTTCCGAAACTTTTTCAAATTCTTCAATACGAATAATGCCTTCAATCCCCATATTTTGGGTAATTTCTACCGCATTGGTGCTCCAAGGCGTAACCATAGCTGCGCGCGGTCCTACATAAAAATCTGATAACGTAGTTTGTTCAATTTTAGAAGCGTTGCCAAAAAGCCAATTTAGTTTAGCAACCGTTTCTGTAGATAAATCTTTTTCCGTTTGAACACCGTAAACAGTGCCTTTTTGGTTCACGAAGAAATGAATCATTATGTTTTGTGTTAGTTGTGTGTTGTAAGCTACAAAAATAGCCTTTTGTTTGCATATTTTAAAACATTTTTAAACGAATATTTATCCAATTGCTGTTAAAGATAAATTGCTGTTTTTTGGGCGTTTCGTTATTTGGCTGCGCTTTTGTTGGCGCATCCAAATAACGCCGGCCTATAAGCTGTATCTTTTTAATTGCCATTAAAAAGGATGCCGCTGCTAGGCCTAACGCGTAGCGGTGCAAATACACAGTTTTGTGTTTATATTATTGTCGTTGTTTAAAATAAAACTGACAAAAAAATAATACTTTTACAACAACTTAAAATACCTTTTGTAAACCATGTATTTACCTAAATTATTTAAAACCGACGATTTTAATGTGCTGCGCGATATTGTAACCAATAATGCGTTTGCCAACCTAACCATATTTAACGAGCGTATTTTGGCTACCCGAGCCATGATGTTATTGCACGGTACCGAATCTGATTTTTTTATAGAAACGCATATTGCTAAAGCCAACCCCGTAGCCCGAAAATTGAATTTAGAACAAGAAGTTTTGTGCGATTTTTTGGGCGTTAGCACTTACATAAGTTCTTCTTGGTACGATCACGTAAATGTTTCGACCTGGAATTACGAGCAGGTTCAGATTTATGGTAAAGTTGAAATTATGACTGACAACGAGCTTTTTAATCACTTAAGCCAAGTAACTCAAAAGTTTGAACGCACCCAAAAATGCCCGATGACGGTTGATAAAATGGATAAAGCTTATGTAGAAAGTGAAATGGCTGGCGCAGTGGGCTACCGTATTTATCCGACCGAAGTAAAAATAAAACAAAAACTTTCTCAAAACCGAGATGCAGCGAATATGCAACGCATTATTGAAAATTTAGCCGAATCAGAGCATGAAATGGACCAATTGATGCTGCGTAAATTGAAGAAATAGTTTTGCCCAAATAGGAATAGATAAATTGCAATAAAAAAGGCAAACCATTTGGTTTGCCTTTTTTATTTTAAATAGATAGGTAAAGTAAAACGTTGAGCCAAATTAACAGGTTGGTTTTTTACTTGCGCCAAGTTGTAGCTTATATTTTTATTAAAAATTTGTTGTAAAAATCTTTAGCTTTTGCATCTAAATCTTCGTTCGTAGCACGTTTTTTAACCGAAACAATTTCGATACCCGAATCGGTAAAAGTACCCAAAACGTTTTTATAGCTTTTGGCAATTTTATCGGTTGTTGTTGCAAAATTTTTAGCAATGGTATTCCTAAAATCAGCACTTAAATTAAATTTTTTAAACGATTCTCCTGTTTTCGTTTTTATTTCGGTTAGTAAAAAAATATCTGTCGTTTGGTTGTTTTGGGTTACGGTTGGTAAGGTTTCTACTTCTTCTAAAAAATACTAAGTTGTTTTTGTGAACTTCTGGGCAATAGCTACGAATTAAGTTTTTTGTTGGGGTATTACCAAAGGTATGCGCGCTAAAAAAGTACAAACAAGCATTATTTGCATGATTGGTTTGCACAGCTAATAATCCTAAATATAATTTATAGTCCGGGTTGTAATCTTGTTTATTTAATTCGGTAAAAAGCGCTTAGGCTTCGTCGTAATTTTTAGCATCAAAAGCTGCAGCTGCTTTTTCTTGTTGTTCTTTTAATTGCGTTGGGGTTAGTTGTGTTTTAGGCGTTTCTTTAGCGAAACTTGTTGTTATGCTTAAAAAAGCTGCAACAAATAATTGGTATTTCATATTATTAAGTTTTTTCAAATTTTTTTAAAAAAAAGATGCACAACGTGATATAACTTTATTATTTACAAGTTGTGTTTGTATTGTTTTAGCGCAGCGCGTTAGGGGGCGAGCGGTTGTGAAGCTCTTTTAAACGTGTTAAAACGTTTAAAAAGCGACAAGCGAGCACCCGACAAAAATGTTTCATTTTTGGAACGCCAATAAATTGGTCTAAAAAGAGCTATTTTTAAAAATTGGTTTTTTTAAGCCAATTTTGTATATTCGATAAAAAATTAAGGATGATTGCAGTAATTACGGGTGATATAATAGGATCGAGAAAAGTTGATGCGGGCGTTTGGTTGCCGCAGTTAAAAACTTTTTTTACAGCACATTTGCCTGATGCGAGCCGGTGGGAAATTTATAGGGGAGATAGCTTTCAGTTACAAACTTCGGTTTTTGAAGCTTTATCGCTGGCGCTTTGCATTAAGGCATTGATTAAAACACATGCTTTGTTGGATGTTAGAATGGCCATTGGCATCGGATTGGCGGGTTTTGTTGGTGAGCGAATTACGGAATCGGGTGGAACGGCGTTTGTAAATTCGGGCGACGGGTTTGAATTACTTAAAAACAATACGTTGCAGTTAAAATCGCCTTTCGAAACGTTTGATTCGTATTTTAATCCCATGCTAAAATTGGTTGGTTTTATTGCGGACCAATGGAAGCCGGCTACGGCCGAAGCGCTTTTTTACCGATTGCGTTACCCGGATTTGTTGCAAAAAGATTTGGCTGGTTTGTTGGGTAAAGATAAATCGACCTTAAATAAGGCGCTGAAACGGGGCGTACGATGAAATTTTTGAAGTTATTGAATTATACGATTCTAAATTGCGATTATGTTTGAACTTGGATTAAAAATTACGTTGGTTTATTTATTGGCTTGCTTTGTATTGGTTCCGGCTTCGCGCTTTAAAAAACAAGCTTCTGCAGGTAATTTGGTAAGCAAATTTTGTAGTTCTACCGTTGTGGTTTGGGCTTTGTTGCTTTTGGTTACGCAGTTTAAAAAAAATTACGTTTTTCCTAATTTTTTGTTGGCATTTGTATTTGCTTGCCTTGCGTGTTTTACGCAGTTGGTTTTGCGAGGTAGAATAAAAAATATTTGGGTTTTTGCTCTGTCGGTAAGTTTGCATGTTTTGTGCATGGCGTGCTTTGTATATTATTTTTATCCGTTTCAGCTTGATTTTTCGGTTGTTTTTAGCACTAAAGTTTATTTGCTTTTGGTTGCTTTGCTACTGCTAACTTTGTTTTGCAATGTGCTTATTAAGCGCTTAATGGAATTTTTAAATTATGCCATACCAAAAACAGGAATTACCGATGGTGGTAAATATATTGGCATGTTGGAGCGCTTGTTTGTTTTTTTGTTTGTGGTAATGAATTTTTGGGAAGGTATTGGTTTTTTATTGGCTGCTAAATCGATATTTCGATTTGGTGATTTAAAAGAAAACAAGGATGTTAAACTTACCGAATATATTTTAATTGGCACATTACTGAGTTTTGGTTTGGCCATTTTGTTAGGTAAATTGTATCTTTATTTTAGCGTTTAGTTTATGCGCGTTTTATATAATACTTGCGTAATATAGAATTTACGATTATATAAAATGCGCAATATTTTTTATAACCTCATTTCTTGTTATTGTAATGCTTTGCATGAAATATTTAACATTTTATTGAGATTTGAAAATAATTGATTACTTTCGTGTATAATAATGTTAGCTGCAAGCATAAAAAACTAATCGCAATAAAATCATGTATACAGAAAAACAACTTAATGGATTTTTTGATGCCGTTGAATCTTTAAAAAAATACAGAAGAGCAGATTTAGAAGATGACAGAGGTAGAAATATATTGAAAGAATTGTATACTGATTTATTACCAAATGATTATATTTTAAAAAAATCATTAAAGGAAAATACTACATTCTTAATAGGTCGAAAAGGTGTAAATCGTCAGCAAAAAGTGGACAGTTAATATACTTAAAATAAGATAGTGTTTCTAAAAAAAATGTAATTTTAATTATGGGAACACCAAAGAAAAAATCCGCAGAAAATTTTGTAAAAGACATTCGTAACAATACGCGTCGAATCTTCACTGCCGAACAAAAGATTTTAATTGTTATGGAAGCACTACGAGCAGAAATATCTATTGCTGAACTATGTAGAAAGTACAGTATTAATCAATCTCAATTTTACAAATGGAACAAGGAGTTTCTTGAGGCAGGTAAAAAGCGATTATCTGGTGATGTAACTCGTGAAGCTACTAGTAGCGAAGTAACGGAACTAAAGAAGGAAAATGCTCGATTAAAAGAGATAGTTGCTGATTTAGTTTTACGCTACGATATTGTAAAAAAAAGTTTAGATATGTTAGATTAACTCAGCAGTTTAAACGATATATGAGATTAACCGCTAGTGAGAAATACGAGATAATTCGGCAAGTTACGCGAAGTGAACTCGGTGTAAAACGAACCTTGCAAGAGTACGGAATTGCTCGTAGTACGTTTTACAAATGGTACCAAAGTTACCTTGAAAATGGATTTGATGGTTTAAAGCCAAAGCAACGATTAACAAATCGTCAATGGAATAGTATTCCCGGTACGCAAAAAGATCTTGTTGTTGAATTAGCTTTAGAATATCCTGAGTTATCATCTAGAGAATTGGCTTTTAAAATTACTGATGAACAAGGCATTTATTTATCTGAATCCAGCGTATATCGCATCTTAAAGCAACGCGGATTGATTGCAGCCCCAAATCATATTTTGATAGCTGCTTCCAATGAATTTAAAGATAAAACACAATTTGTTCATCAAATGTGGCAAACTGATTTTACTTATTTTAAAATTATTGGATGGGGTTGGTATTATTTAAGCACCGTTTTAGATGATTACAGCAGGTATATCATTCATTGGGAGTTATGTGATTCCATGAAGGCTGAAGATGTAAAAAGAACCGTGAATACAGCTATTAAGAAGGCTCGGTTAAAAACAAAACAAAAGCCAAAGTTATTATCTGATAATGGGCCTTGTTATGTTTCGAACGAATTAAAAACGTATTTAAAAGATCACTTAAAAATGAAACAAGTTCATGGAAAACCAATGCATCCGCAAACTCAAGGCAAAATTGAACGCTACCACAGAACAATGAAAAATGTGGTTAAACTAAATCATTTTTATCATCCAGAAGAATTAATTCAGTCTTTAAACGAATTTGTAGAAAATTACAATAACAACAGATATCACGAGTCTATAAATAACTTGACACCTGCAGATGTATATTTTGGTAGATCGGATAAAATACTAGAGCAAAGAGCTATTGTTAAACAAAAAACAATTGCCAAAAGAAGGCAATTATATAATCAAGAAAAAATCATAAATTTATAGAATAAACACTATCTTAATTTTTACAAGAAAGTGTCCAAATTAGTTTGAAGACGTACACAACACACTTCTGATAATAAGTTAATTCTAATCATTCTGCAATATTATAAATACAAAATGCGTTGTTAGTAGTTAAAATGTGATAGATGTCGAAAGAAGAAATTTTAAAAAACTGTACTTGGGATAGTTATGATATGGCAACTCTGGATGTAAATATTCCAATACTAAGTACAAATGTAAAAATTGATTTTTTACCTCCATTAAAATCTGGTAGAACATTAACAGATGATATGGTTTTAGCTTTAAATAGTGTTATTAAATTAGATGTTAGTCAATTAGATATAATTAAAAGTTATTTATTCTGGCATTTTAATTTATGTTGTGAAGCAACTTACTATGGATTTGATATTGATTTTGCAGAGGGAGAAAGTAATTCTGATGCTAACAAAAGATATTTTGATATTAAAAATGAAGATGATGCATGGAAAAAAAGTAAGCTTGAATGTTTAATAATTGATGAGCACGAAGGTACAACAGTTACTTTTCAATTTGAAGTACCTTGGGAAGATGAACATGGTTGCGAAATCGAATTTATAAATGGTAAAATAGTTAATTATGAAAATAACAACTAAAATTAATAACAGCTACTAAAATAATAAGTTAAGATATATTTATTGTTGTTTTTACTGTTTTAGCAAATATTAAATCACAGCCCAAGTTGGTGCTAAATAGTATTTCAATTTTATTCTCATCCGATTTCACTAAGCCACGATTCGTGGATTAATTACATAAAAAATGAATGAATTTAAAAAGATAAATTGGATGAAAATTCTAACCTTTTACGGTTTAATTTTATTTACAACTTATTTATCAAGAAAACTTCCTAATCTTATTCAATTGGTAGTATAAAATTGTATTGAAAAATATTTACCTTGGAATTTAAATCATGGATTTGCAGTATTAATTGTTACAATTATTTTTTACAAATTCGATTCAAATAAAAAATCTGAATTTTCATTTTTCGGAACTAATAAGTTTAAAAGTTTACTTTTCCCAATACTATTATTTACAGGATATTCTATTTATGTATTTGAAAACAATCAAGGAATTAATGTGCATTTTTGGGCTTTTCTTTGCTGTTTTTTTACCCTAATTTATGATTTGATGGAAGAATATGCATGGCGTGGTTATTTGATTAAAAATCTCGAGAAATTAAGTTTAGTAATTAAAAGCATCATTTCGGGAACTTTTTGGGCAGTATGACATCTCTTAATATTTAATGATTTTAATCAATATTATGGATTTTCTGTTTTTCTTGTTTTTTGTATTATCTTTTCAGCTTTATTAACTTTTTCAGTTGTAAAAACAAAATCAATTCTTGCTCCTGCGTCAATTCATGCATTAGCAATGAAAACCAATATTATTACATTAATATGTTTAATTATTTTTATGGTAATATTATTTACATGGAATAAAACAACAAATAAAAAGAGAACAAAACTTCAGGAAGCAACAGGTTCATAAATTTTATTTAAAAAAGTTTTGGTAACAAATAATTTCTGACCATTTGCTAAACATAAAAAGGCAAGTAATATTCAATATTTAAATAAGTTGAAATGAATGATGTTGTAATCAGAGAATATAAAACGGAAAATTTTAATAATTTATGTAAATTGTTACAACAAAACATTCCTACATATTTTGCAGTTACAGAATATCAGGATTTTGTGAACTATTTAAATAACGAAATCGAAAACTATTTTGTAGCCCAAATAAATAATACAATTGTTGGTTGTGGCGGAATAAATTATAAAACCAAAGAAAAAACCGCAATGATTTCTTGGGATATTATTCATCCAGAATATCAAGGCAAAGGCATCGGAAAATTACTTTTAAATCACAGAATTAGTTATATCAAACAAAATTATCCAACCTATAAAATTGTAGTTCGAACTTCTCAGCTTGTTCACAAGTTTTATGAAAAACAAGGATTTAAATTGCTTGAAATACATAAAAACTTTTGGGCAGACGGATTTGATATGTACAAAATGGAATTGTAGCCCCATTAAATAGTAATTTACCAGTTCTAATTGTCATAATTATAGCTTATGAAAAATGTTTTTATCTTTTTATTTTGCTTGCAACAAGCGGTTGTTTTAGCACAAACAGATGTAGAAATTTATAAATTTTCAGAAGATACTTTACGAGAAATAGAAAATGATTCTACAAGTTGGAAATATCAAGTTGGTGCAACCAAACTATCTTTTAGCGGCTATTATCCATCCGTTCTTTCCGCTTGGGACCAAAACGGATTTCGCAAACCACAACCTTCCCAAAAAGACAGCCTTTATTTTACCAATAGCAAAAAAGTTAATGCAAAAACGCATATTATAGAGCAAGCAAAAAATGCGCAGCTTGTTATTATTAATGAAGCGCATCATGTTGCCAAACATCGCACATTTATTCAATCTCTTTTAAAAGAATTGTATAAAAATGGATATCGTTATTTAGGGCTTGAAACCTTGACAGATGCAGCAATTAACGAAAGAAAATATGCCGTTACTGAAAGCGGATATTATGTAAAAGAACCCGAATTTGGTAATTTAATTGCCGAAGCTTTACAACTCGGCTTTATTCTTTTTGCTTACGAAGCTTCTGAAGGAAAAAACGGAAAAGAAAGAGAAATAGAACAAGCCCAAAATATTCAAAAATTTATTGAAAATAATCCCGCCGGAAAAGTGCTTATTCATTGTGGTTATGCACATGTTTATGAAAACGATTTTCCGTATTGGGGCAAAGCCATGGCTGGCCGGTTAAAAGATAACATGCAAATAGATCCGTTAACGATAGATCAAACCTTGTTTTTAGAACGGGCAGATAAAACAAACAATCATTTGTTTATGAAGTTAAATAATACAAATGAACCGCTTGTTTTAATTGATGAAAAAAATCAGGTTTTTAACGGTAATGATATAATTAATCAAACCGATATTGTGGTTATTCATCCAGAAACTCAATATATAAACAACCGACCAAATTGGTTGATAAGAAATAAAAAACGCCATAAAATATCTTCTTCTAAAATAAAAAACAACGAATCTTTTTTAGTTCTTGCTTACAGAAATAACGAGCATGAAAACCAAGGAGTTCCTTCCGATATTATTGAAATTACAGATTCAAATCCTAGTAAAGAACTTTTTTTGACAAAAGGTATTTACACCATTGTTGTAAAAAATAGAAATTACGAAATTGTAGATCAGTACAAGGTTAAAATTTAAACAATCAATTCTTAGTAATAAATAAAACTAACTTGTTACAAGCTAAACAACAAAAAGTAGGTTATATGTTAATTATTGATTAGTAATTTTAAAGAAATACTATGTTAAGCTAAAAAACAGTGCTGTAATTATTAGAAATTGATGTTTTATGCAAAGAAGAATTTGAAGCGCTTAAATGTGTAATACCCGTAATTAAGCCTTAACCTTACAATTAATTGTTGTAAGTTTACTTATTCAATTTTAAAAGTAAGGTGTTTTTAAAATCAATTTTTAATGAAAAAAATAGTATTCCTTTTTGCATTCATTTATTCTGCCGTTGTATTTGGGCAACAAAACCTGCCTGATTTTTTGCAAGGCAATTGGAAGGTTGAAAACCAAAACCTGTATGAACATTGGGATTTAGTAAACACAAATCTGCTAAAAGGTTTTGCTTACAAAATTGATGATGAAAAGATTATGGTTACGGAGTATTTAGAAATTGTTGATGCAAATAACAAAATGGTTTATACAGCAACGGTACTAAACCAAAATAACGGGCAACCAATTTCTTTTCGATTAACGAACAATAAAGAAGCTTACGTTTTTTATAACCCCACTCACGATTTTCCAAAACAAATTCGATATCAAAAAATCACAGAAAATCAAGTTTGGGTTCATGTTTCAGATGGAGCTAAAAAAGGTTTTTCTTACAACTTAATCAAACAAAAATAAGCTACAAAAGCTAACCTTTAACATGAGCAAACAACACCATTACAATGCAAACATTTTATGGACAGGAAATAGGGGCGAAGGCACTACAAGTTATAAAGCTTTTGGCCGTGAACATACCATTTCGATAGAAAATAAAACTGCCATTCTAGGATCTTCAGATCCGGCTTTTCGTGGCGATAAAACCAAGCACAATCCTGAAGATTTATTTTTAGCTTCGTTAGCTGCATGCCATATGTTATGGTATTTGCATTTATGTGCCGAAACAGGAATTGTTGTAACAAATTATTCAGATAATGCTACAGCAATAATGGCCGAAATGCCTAACGGCAGCGGTAAATTTATTGCAGCAACTTTAAATCCAAGCGTTACAATTACCAATCCGGATTTGATTGAAAAAGCGAATGCATTGCACAAAAAAGCAAACGAATTTTGCTTTATTGCCAATTCAGTAAATTTTCCTGTACTTCATAACCCAACAACTGTTTCTAATTAATTTATCTTTTATAAAAACACATCATGAAAAAATATATTTATTTACTGCTGTTCTCTTTGTTTAGCTTTGGAGCTATGGCACAAAACAGACCGGTTTTAGATATTATGCTTACCAACTACCAATATCCGTTCGAGGTAAAATATTTTGAGTTTGAAAGTCAAAATCAGCAGCTAAAAATGGCATATATGGATGTTTTACCTAAAAAGGCAAACGGAAAAACGGTGGTTTTAATGCACGGTAAAAACTTTAATGGCGCCTATTGGAAAACTACAATTGATGCCTTAACAAAAAATGGTTATCGTGTTATTGTTCCCGATCAAATAGGTTTCGGAAAATCATCTAAACCAATTGCTTATCAGTTTACCTTTCAGCAGCTAGCATTAAATACCAAAATGTTGTTAGATAAACTTCAAATAGCTAAAATAGATTTAATAGGTCATTCTATGGGCGGCATGCTTGCCACCCGATTTGCTTTAATGTACCCAGAACATGTTGCAAAATTAGTTTTAGAAAATCCAATTGGATTAGAAGATTGGAAGCTTGTTGCTCCTTATACAGCAATCGAAACCAATTACAAACAAGAATTACAAGCCAATTACGAAAGCACTAAAAAATATCAATTAGGTTTTTATTACGACAACCAATGGAAACCGGAATACGACGAATGGGTGTATCTTTTAACGGGTTGGGTAAATCACCCAGAATATGCAATCGTAGCAAAAGTAAATGCCTTAACAACCGATATGATTTTTACGCAACCCGTTGTTTATGAATTTGAACAACTTAACGTTCCTACGCTTTTAATTATTGGTACGCGAGATCGAACTGCAATAGGCAAAAACTTAGTGAAAGATCCTAACATTGCTGCTCAAATGGGGCAATATCAACTATTAGGTAAACAAACCCAACAAAAAATTAAAAATTCAAAATTAGTAGAACTAGATAATGTTGGACATTTACCTCATATTGAAGTTTTTAATCAGTATATTACGCCTTTGTTAGAATTTTTAAATAATTACTGAAATGAAATTCAATACCAAAATAAATAAGCGTTTAGAATCTTTTTATCTCTTAGAATTAGATAGGTATAAAAATGCCTTTGCATCTCAAAATTATGTTTTGGCTTGGCATCATTTAGAACGAGCACATATTATTGCTCAAAAATATCCATATCAACATTCGTATGTACATTTTAGAATGTTACAATTTGGTTTTAAATTAAAAAACAGAAAAGAAGTTTTTGGCCAAATTCCTCGTTTGCTTTTTGGAGGCATAAAATCCTTTGTGGGTAAAATTCCAGTAGGTAATCCCGGAGGGTCAAATGTACCGCCTTTAAAAGCATTTCCAATTGATCCAGAAATTCAAGAAATTTTCAGAATTACATCTTGAAAATAAATCTTTTAAATGATATTCATTTTAAAATTGAAAGGGCTGTATGTATCTAATTTCTATGTCGTAAATTAATAGGAGGATTTTTACAAATGTTACACATTGTTAAAATATTATTTTATAAATAACTTTATTATAATGAGCTTTTTAAATAAAAATCCGGCCTTATTATTAATTGATATACAAAAAGGATTTTTAGACGAATCGTATTGGGGAGGTAACCGCAACAACAAAAATGCAGAAGAAATTAGCGGAAGCATTTTACAAAAATGGCGTGAGTATCATTTGCCGATTTTTCATGTGCAACACCGCTCAACCAATCCAAAATCTAAATTGCATCCATCTAATCCAGGTTTTGCTTTTCAAGATACCGTGCTTCCGTTACCCAACGAGCCCATTATTACCAAGCACGTAAACAGTGCATTTATTGGTACCAATTTAAAACAATTGTTAGATGAGCAGCAAATTTCTACGCTTGTAATTGTTGGGTTAACAACCAATCATTGCGTTTCTACAACTACGCGAATGGCTGGTAATTATGGGTATGAAACTTATATTATTTCTGATGCAACCGCCGCTTTTAATCGAGTAGGAATTGCTGGTGAAAATTATGATTCAACTTTAATTCATTTAACTGCATTGGCAAATTTAAACGATGAATTTGCAACCGTTTGGAATTCACAACAACTTTTTAAACATATCTAACGTGTATCATTTTTTAAGTAAAAGTATAAACTCTATTTTTAGAATAGCATTTTATGTTTTCTCTTTAATTTCGTAATTTTGTGCCTTACAAACAACGTAAATAAAATTAGAATTTGCATGCTTTTTTAGCATACCATTCTACTTGTTTTGTTTCTTTTTCTGTTTTTATAAGGATGCAAAACTAAGCTTGTTCTGTGAGTTTTTTTAAATACAAAAAGCACAACAACTAACATGTATTTATGTTGCTTTTAATATGTAATAATAAATGAAAAAATACATCGCTTTTGATAAAACCACCAGAAAATGGCATTTACCGGTTGTAGCAGGTTTGGCAGTCGGTATTCCGATGATTTTTGGTTGGTATATAGATAATTTTGATGCAGGAAAGCTTGCTTCTTTAGCAGGGCTATCTATTTTATATATTCAATCCGATAAGTTAAGCGAACGCATGATGTTGCTCATGACATGTTGTTTTGGCATAATGTCATCTTACGCCATCGGGTTGTTATTTTCTTTTAATCCATTTTTTGCACCTTTAGCTTTAGGTTTTTTGTCTTTTTTTATACATTATTCCTTGCATAAGTTGCATTTAACGCGTCCACCTGGTAATTTTTTCTTTATCATGCTGGCATCTACAGCCATTTGTACCCCGTTTGATATGGATAGCATTCCAACCAAAATTGGTTACATTGCTTTAGGAACCATTTTTACCTGTTCTTTAGGTTTTGTGTACAGCCTTTTAACGCTTAAAAAACAAGGAGAATCATCTGCAATTCGTGTAAAAGATAGTTATACCAATATTGTAGAATCTATAATTTTTGGAGTTTTTATTTTAATATCATTGGCCATTGCTTTTGGTTTAGAATTAGATAATCCGTATTGGATGCCAATTTCATGTTTGGCTGTTATGCAAGGAAGCAATTCTAAACATACCTGGAAACGCGGTACGCAAAGAATTATCGGAACTTTTATTGGTTTAGGTATTACGTGGTTAATTGCTTACAATAATCCTTCGCCTTTGTTCATGGTAATTAGTATTACGTTATTACAAATGATTGTTGAATTTTTAGTGGTTAGAAATTACGGAATTGCTGTGATTTTTATTACCGTTTTAACCATCTTTTTATCCGAATCGGGTGGGCAATTATCACAAGATACCGATCAGGTATTTTTAGCTCGTTTGTTCGATATTTCTATTGGTAGTATTATTGGTATTATTGGCGGTTGGGCATTATATCACGAAAAAATTCATTATTACGCAACCCAACAATTGCAAAAATTTAAAAATGAAGAAGATTTATAAAAAATAAAAAAAGTAATATGGAAGGTTTCATATTACTTTTTTTATTTTTAAACCCAACCAATCTATTAAAAATTAATGAAAAATATTTTTCACTTCTTGTTTATTGTTTTATTTACGGCATGTTCAGGTACAAACGTTGCAACAAATAAAGTTCCAAAACACGAAACCTTTACAATATATTCAAGCAAAATAGGGGAGCAGCGCACCATTAACGTTTGGACACCGCCAAACTACAATGAAAACTCTGTGGCTTTACCCGTAATTTATATGGCTGATGAGTTATTGGCTTAAAAAACACGTTGCATTTTGTAGGTGTTTTAAATGATAATGATGAATATATTGGCATGGGTCGTGTAGTAGGTGATGGAGGTTGTTTTGCTCAGGTAGTTGATATTTGCATATTGCCCAGTTATCAAGGACAAGGTTTAGGAAAAAAGATAATGCAAGACATTAAAAAGTTTATAAACGAACAGCTGCCAGAAAGTTGTTATGTAAGCTTACTTGCCGACGGACAAGCTAATAAATTATACGAACAATTTGGATTTCAGGATACGATGCCTAAATCTAGAGGAATGTATTTTAAAAAATAAACTGCCGAATTATGAATATATCAACCCGTTTTTTATTAGCATGTTTTACTTTGTTAGTTGTATCTGCTCATGCACAAACAACAGATTCTATTCCTTCCGTTTCTCAAACCACACCAATTCCGATAGAAGCTTTTGTAAGCGATAAAGGTTTATTGACGCAATTGGTAGTAAGTAAAAAATTAGAACCCCAAAGTAAATTTGGCATTTTTGCTTTGACAGAATATTATGGCGATTTTAAAAATGAAGCTAACAAAAATCAGTTTATGGCTCAAACCTATTTAACTTATAATGTTTACAAAGGTTTGTCAGTAGTTGGTGGTGCAATCATTACGCATCAAACCGGATTTAGACCATCAGCCGGTTTACAATATGTTTTTATGAAGAATGACTTTTTTGTGATGTTACAACCCCGAATGGATTTAAGCGAAACACACAATTTAGAAGCTTTTGGTTTTATAGAATATACACCAAAACTTACAGAAAAATTAGGCATTTACTCAAGATTACAAATGATGTATAACCATAACGAGAAATTTAATTTACATGAAGTAAGTTACACACGCGTGCGTTTAGGCGTTTCGTATAAAACATATCAAATGGGATTAGGAGCTAATTTTGCCTCGTACGGGCCTGATAAAGTGAAAGAAGATAGCTACGGCGTTTTTGTTCGAGCTTTGTTGTTTTAAATTTTAGCTTATTATTTATGCCGCATTTATATAAAGAACAAGGTTACGTTTTGTATCCTAATTTTTTTGAAAAAGAAGAATTAACTCATTTACATAAAATCTGCGAAGCATTCCATTCGCAATGGTTGGTAAATAACAACCAAGCTTATACAAACGGTGCGTTAAATAGTAACGGATTAACCGCGTCAACTTATTTAACCACAACCGATCAGTTATTTCTGATTCAATTTATTAGTCAGCCTAAATTAGAAAAAATTGTATCCCAATTGTTTCCTGAAAAAGCTATTTTTTTAAACACGCAATTATTTTTTGATCCGTTTGATGCCAACCAGAAAAATTATTGGCACCGAGATATGCAGTATACGGGCCTTACTATTGAAGAGCAACAAGCTTGTTTAACCACTCAAAATGTAATTCACTTTAGAATACCATTAAAACCTGAATTGGGTTTAGAACTTATTCCAGGAACCCATAAAGCTTGGGATACAGATGAGGTTTTTGAAACGCGAATGGGTAAAAATGGTCGTTTATCAAGTGATGCATTAAATAATTCCGTATCTTTAAAACCTGATGTAGGTGATTTGTTGGTTTTTTCGGCTAACATGGTTCATCGGGGATTGTACGGAAACGATAGATTTGCATTTGATATTATTTTTTGTGATGATTCTGTAGCTTTTAAAGCGTTTATAAACCCAATGCATCAACCAACAAAAGCTTTGCTTTTGCAACTTACCAACAAACATTTATTTTAATATATCTTGATTATCCGCAAACAACATAGCAAATCATTTTGGCACGTACTAGTTATGTGCTTTGTGCTTTTTGCTTTGAGCCCTTGTTTGTTTAAAGGTTCGGTTTTATCCTTTCAAAATACAGCGCTTAGTAAACCACTAAATGTTACTAAAACAACAACAGCAACATATTCTTGTCAATTTGTAACTGCATCGGTCACAAATCAAGCACCAAAACAAGCAGTTCTAAAATCTAAATATTTACGATTATCTTCTAATCAAACAAAATCTACTTTTGTTGTAAAACAGGTTTTTAGTAAAAAAACATTTCTTAGGTATTTACAAACTTCGGTACCTAAATATATTTTATTTAAACGTTTAAAACTGCATCTTTTAAGTTAAAAAACTTATCGCATTACGTTTAATTAAAAGATATAAAATATGAAATATCAAACAGAAGCACCTGCTTCTTACAACATCGTGGGCTTATTTACCTTATCGTTACGTTGGGTAATTGGCTGGACTTATTTTTCGGCTTTTTGGCGCCGTTTGGTGTTAGATAATAAACTAATTCCTGAAGAAGCCGGATATATTGGTGAAAAATTCAATCATTTTTTACCTAATGCTTTAGGCATAAAACCTTTAATTGAATATTTGGTGCTAAACTCAGAATCTTTACAAGTTGCCATGGTTGCTTTTACTATTATAGAAGCAATAGTTGGCTTGTTTTTAATTTTAGGTTTGTTTACCCGTTTAATGAGCATTGGTGTATTTTTTTTAGCCCTTGGTATTTTATTGGGCTCAGGCTGGATTGGTACAACTTGTTTAGACGAATGGCAAATTGGGGTACTTGGTATTGCCAGTGGTTTTACCTTGTTTTTAACCGGCAGTGGTTATTATGCAGTAGATAATTATTTGATTAAAAAATATGCATTTACAAAAAAACAATGGTTTACTTATTTAGGTTCTGGTAATTGGGTTAAACCCATTGCAAAACCATTAATTTTAGGCATTTCAATCGCAATTTTTGGATTAACTTTATTTACCAATCAATATTTTCATGGTGGCGTTTTTGGTACTTTACATAACAAATCGGTAAAACCTAAATTAGAAATTAATCACATTAATTACGATGCTGATCAAATTTCGTTTGAAATTTATCGGGTAGAAGGTGCTGATGTTTACGGATCATTTTTAATTGGAATACATATTTTAGACGAAAATGGAGCGGTTGTTTATGAATTGAATCAGCAAGATTTGGCACAATATCCAACCGATAAAATTAAAAATCATTATGTAGCCAAAATAAAACCAGGCAAACACAGCTTAGTTATTCCTTTAGGTGCCAAAGCAGATTTTGAAATAGCGCTTAACAAAATCCCTTTACAACCCAATTACACACTAAAACTTACCGATATTAGTGGTTTAGAATGGAGTAAAACTTTAAATTAAATAGTAAAAACCTAAAGCAATTTTGCTTTAGGTTTTTTATTTTAGTTCTTTAATATTAATTTTTATGATTACAATACAAACCGCATCTTCCAACAACTATGAGCAACTTGCAGAAATTTGGTTTAAAGCTTCAATCATTGCACATAATTTTATAGCGCAAAGTTATTGGCAACAAAATATATTAGCCATGCAAACTCAATATTTACCGAATGCAGAAGTTTATGTTGCCATTGCCAATAAGCAGCCGGTAGGTTTTATAGCCTTGAAAAACAATTGTTTAGTTGCTATCTTTATAGATCCAAACTTTCAGGGAAAAGGAATTGGTACTCAACTATTACATTACGCCAAGCAATTAAAGAGTGAATTAACTTTGCAAGTTTATCAAAAAAATAAGCAAGCGGTTCAATTTTATTTGCAACAAGGTTTTATTATTGTAAATGAAACCGTTGATGAAACTACACAACAACTTGAATATGTTTTGCGTTGGAATGCACCTTCTTAATCATTCCTTAAACATAGGATAATGTTTAAAATTAACAATTAAAGTTTTTATTATTTATTTTTATATATAAGCCTTTGCAAATAATTAAATAATTATTGCAGTTTATCTATTTAAAATATATTATAAAAGTAATTGTATCGCATGAAGTTTTTCAGATTTATAAAAAAATATAAGTTTCCCTTTTCATTTATTCAAAATATCTTTTCTAACAAGCAAGCAATTGTTGTACAACAACCTGAACTAACTGCTTTAGATTTAGATAATTTGTTGCAAGAATTTGTTTTTTTAACCGAGGCCGACGAATTTAACGAGCCTAAAACCGTGCAAGAATTTATTGCCAACAGCAAATACATAAAAAATAATTTAGATGATTATTTTAAATTATTGATTGAAGAAGGTTGTGCCGATGAGGTTGCTAATTTTAACGAAGCAGCCTATTTTCAGTATGTTTTAAGCAGCTTATTATTTACTTATGAAGATGATTGGAAACAAAATTACCAATCGTTATCAGATTATATAACCAACGAAACCGGACAAGAATTTACAATCTCAGCCCATGAAGTACAAAACGGGCCCGAAACCATTGCCAAAAAATTAGAGCAAGAAACAGATTATACGTTAATGAACGTTGCGGTTACCGAAACCGAAAATTCTTTTTTTATCTGTTTAAAAAATAGAAAAAATAAGATTGTTGCTTTAGCCAAGCAATTAAATTTTCCTATTGTTAATTATTAGTTTTAAACATCAATAAAATATCGTACTTTTTGTACTTTAAAATCCTCTTTTTAAAGCACAAAACATGATAAAATTTTCAGCTTTTATTTTTGCTCTTTTTACTACAAATTTACTAGTTGCGCAATCCGAAATTACAACTAAACCAGAGTTGAAAGCAATTGAAATTCAGGTTAACGCCGTTAATTCTCCTTATTATTATCCTGAACTTTTAAAACGTTTGGCAGCTTATGATAGCACGTTAACTAATGTTGATTATCAAAACATTTATTACGGCTCAGCCTATCAAAAAGTTGTACCTTATCAATCTAAAAAAATAGATACTAAGCAACTTGCCAAAGTTTATGCTGGCGATTTTAATAAAAAAAATTTAGAACAACCCATTTTGAAGCTAAATCAAGCTTTCCTTGATGATCCGTTAGATTTACGTGCACGCAACTTTTTAGCGTATTTATATCATGTAAACGGCGATGTAGAAAAAGCTAAAAACGAAAGCCAAGCTTTTCATGGATTGGTTGGTGCTATTTTATCTAGCGGAGATGGATTAAGTTGTGAATCTGGCATTCATGTTTTGGAAGTTGCTCATGAATATGTGCTGCTAAATTTGTTTAAAATGAACTCCGAATCGCAAGCTTACAACGGTAGTTGCGATGTTTTTACTTTAGAAAAAGGTAAGTTTAAAACGGATGCGCTTTATTTTAAAATTAACAATCAATTTGAATCTTTATTTAAAAACTAAAACTTATGAATTTTAGCATTCGACCGGAGCTTCATATAGATAATATAAGCCTTATTCCGTTACATGAATCAGATTTTGAAGGTTTATATGCTGTAGCTTCAGATCCTAAAGTTTGGGAACAGCATCCCAATAAAAATCGTTGGCAAAAAGATGTTTTTCTGAATTTTTTTACTGGCGCTATACAAAGCCACGGTGCGTTTAAAGTTGTAGATTCTGAAACCAATACCATTTTAGGCAGCACCCGATTTTACGATTACAAACCAACCGATAATAGCATTTTAATTGGTTATACGTTTTACGGTACTGCGTTTTGGGGCAAAGGCATAAATAGCAAAGTAAAAACTGCCATGCTAAACTATATTTTTCAGTTTGTAGATCAGGTTTATTTTCATATTGGAGCTACAAACATTCGCTCTCAAATTGCAATTTCTCGTTTAGGAGCTATTAAAGCAGCAGAGCAGGAGGTAACTTATTTTGGTGAAGAACCTAAGCTAAATTTTGTTTATGTAATTACTAAAACCGATTGGAACACAAAATAAAAAGTCGAATATTTTCGGCTTTTTTAATAGGAATTAAATTCGTTCTGTAAAATTTTTTCCATGTATGTTATTTCTTGCATCAACAAAGATTGCTTGCGTTTGGCTAAAAATAATGTTTTATCTATGGGCGAATAACCTTCCCAGATTTTAGTAATAGCTTTTTTGTTTAGCGCATCTTGACAAATAAAATCGGGCAATACAGCCAAGCCGTTACCTAAACTTAAACAACGAATTATCGAAAATTTATTCGGTACAATATAATTTGGTACAAAATCTGGGCGAGTGCCAAAATTGGTTTCCCAAAATAAATTTAACACATCCATGTCCGCAGCGGTGCTGTACCAAAATTGCTGACGCAGCCAATTTTTAACTTCATCTTTCTCCTTCATATCTAAGCTATAAAACCCAGATAAATCCATGTTTTTTCCGGCAACAACAATTAAACGTTCGGTAGCAAAAGGTTCGTAAACCAAGTTTTTATCTTTGCTTTTTTTGGTTGTTAAAATTAAATCTGCCGCTCCGGTTTCTAATAAATGTACCAAATGATCGTGTTCGCCAAACTGCATAATCAAATTAAAAAACAGATTCGGAATGTGTTTTTCTAAAGCTTGCTGAAACGATTCTACGCACATACCAATGCTTACGGTTGGCCTTTCTACGCCCGATTTTTTCTGAAAACGCCCTTCAATATCTTCTAAGCATTGCATAGAATTTATAATTTGCTGGTAAAGCAATTTTCCTTTTTCGGTCGGAATCATTTTTCGTGCCGTACGTTCGAACAACGGAAAACCGGTGTACGTTTCTAACGCATTTAAATGTAAGCCAATACCCGGTTGCGAAACAAATAATGCTTTTGCAGCTCCGCTCATGGTTCCGGTTTCATAAATAGCACGAAAAGTTCTAAACCATTCTAAATTTGCTTGCATGGTATAATTATTATTAGAGATCGGTATAAATTGTATTATTTTTATTTTGCAAAGTTATGAAATAATTTTGCAGCATCATATTAAAAGAATAGTACATGACAAAAGTATTTATAATAAACGGAGGGCAAAAGTTTGCTCATTCTGGCGGTGCGTTTAATAGCACGTTAACCGCTATTGATAGCCAGTTTTTTACTAAACAAAATGGGTTTGATTTACAAATAACCAACATTAATGAGCCGTATGATTTACAAACTGAAGTAGAAAAGTTTGTTTGGGCTGATGTTATTATTTATCATTTTCCGGTTTGGTGGTTTTCTATGCCTTACAAATTAAAAGAATATTTTGATTTGGTTTTAACAGCTGGGCACCGTAAAGGTTTGTATTATAGCGATGGGCGTAAAAATGACAATCCTGCTATTAATTACGACACCGGCGGAAGTTTAGCTGGTCGTAAATATATGGTTACCACAACTTGGAATGCGCCAGAAACTGCTTTTACTTTACCGAATGAATTTTTTAATGAAACACCGGTTGATGCAGGTATTTTATTCGGTTTTCATCGCATGAACGCCTTTTTATCTTTAGAAAGAATTGATGGCATTCATTTTCATGATCTAGAAAAAAATGTTACTGACGAAAAGATTGCTTTTAATACTAATCGATATGAAGCGCACTTAAAACAAACTTTCTTAAAATAAGGTATAAAAACCGAATCTAAAACATTTAGATTCGGTTTTTTATTTTTTACCAAATAAAGTTTCCCGGTAATTAATGCCCCATTTGGCAATTTCGGTTATTATGGGTTCTAATGTTTTGCCGTAAGTGGTAATTTCGTATTCAACGGTAATGGGTTTGGTGCTTTTTACGGTACGGGTAATTAATTGGTTCATTTCTAAATCTTGCAATTCTTTAGAAAGCATTTTAGAACCAATGCCTTCAACTTCACGTTGCAAATCGGTAAAACGCAAGCTTCCGCCATCGATTAATGTGCCTAAAATATGAAATTTCCACTTGCCAGATAAAATTCCCATCGCATCTGTAATGCCGTTCATTCTAACTTTACAAATTTCTGTGCCATTTAAAAGCAATGTTTTTTTCATTTTTTCGTTATAAATTATTAATTTTAAACATATACAAAGTTATTAAATAAAAATACGTGCTTTAAAAGTTACTTTCCAAAAGGAAACTGATGCATAAAGTATAGTAAATTACTAGTAGCTTTGTGTAACAATTAAAAATAACTTTAATTATTAATTTATTCAAAATGAAAAAAACAATTATTTTATCATTTGCAGTAACTGCATTTTTAATTTCTTGTAAAGGTTCAACAGGTGACAAAACAGTTACTACAGACGCACAAGAAGTTGCAGCACAAACAGGTGCATCTTACAACGTAAACAAAGAACAAAGTGATTTAAAATGGAAAGGTTACCACAAAGGTGGTTTAAACCCAAGATTTGGTACTTTAAAAACAGACGGAACGGTTTCTGTTGATAATGGTGCAGTAACTGGAGGTACATTTACAATTGAAATTAAAACAATTGCTACTGATGAAGCTTCTGTAGATCCTGTAACTTCAGGTGGTAAAACAGCTGCTGATTTAACAGGACATTTATTAAGTGCTGATTTCTTTGAGTCTGATGTTTACCCAACAGCTTCGTTCGAAATTACTAGCGTTGCTCCTTTTGATGCAGCATCTGGTGAAAGCGTTGTTGCTGATGCAAACAGCTTAGTAAGCGGTAACTTAACTATTAAAGACAAAACAGTTAACGTAACATTCCCAGCAAGAATAACAGTTTCTGGTGATAACGTAAACATTTTCTCTCAGTTTGCAATTAACAGACAAGATTGGGGATTAACTTACGGTGCTGAAGGTGATCCAGCAGATTGGATGATTTCTCAAGAAGTTGATATCGAATTAAACGTTAATGCAACGAAATAATTTAATGAACTACTAAATCAGCCTTGATTTAGTAGTTTTTTTTTTACCCCCAATTTAGTTTACAAAAAAGATATGATAGTAGAAATTTGGAGCGATGTAATGTTTCCGTTTTGTTATATAGGAAAACGTAATTTTGAATCTGCTTTACAACAATTTTCAGATACAGATGCCATAGAAGTACACTGGAAAAGTTTTCAGTTAGATCCTAATATTCCTGAAGTTGCTACCGAAAGTTATCAAAATTATTTGGTAACGCGTAAAGGAATGCCTTTGCAACAAGTTCAAGACATGTTGCAAAACGTAACATTATCAGCTAAGCAAGCAGGATTAACCTATAATTTTGATGATGCGGTTATGGTAAACTCTATAAAAGCACATCAATTTATTCAATTTGCTAAAGCCCTACATAAAGATGATGAAGCAGAAGAAGTTTTGTTTCACGCCTTTTTTACCGAAGGTAAAAACATTGCCGATTTACAAACGTTACTAACTTTAGGTACTGCAATTGGTTTAGATGCAAATGCTTTGCAACAAGCTATAGAAAATCAGGAGTTTTTACCAGCTGTTATAGAAGATATTAACCAAGCACGACAAATAGGAGTAACTGGAGTACCTTTTTTTGTGTTTAATAATAAATATGCTGTTTCTGGCGCACAGCCAGCTAGTAGTTTTTTAGAAGTTTTAAATAAATCTTTTGGCGAATGGAAGGCAACCAATACAACACCAAACCTAATTATTTCTAAAGGTTCAAGTTGCGATGTAAAAGGAAATTGCGATTAATTAAATTATAATTTTAATAAAATCAAAGCTATGCTTTGATTTTTTTTGGATATTTTCAAATGTTAATTATTGTTAAAATATGTTTTATTTTGCTACATTAGGCAAAATATTAACCAACCCCAAAATTACTACCATTACAATGAATAAAAATGTTACTACCGAAATTAAATGGGCACTTATTTTTTCTGTAGTTGGCTTAGCCTGGATGGTGCTCGAAAATATAGTAGGTTTGCATGATACATATTTAGATTACCATTTGTATTTAACCAATTTGTTTGCTTTTCCGGCAATTTATATGATGGTTGCAGCTTTAAAGGAAAAACGAACCAAAGCGTACAACGGTACCATAACGTATTTGCAAGGTTTACTTTCTGGAACTATTTTATCTGCCTTTATAGCTTTGTTAAGCCCGTTAACACAATGGATTACCAGTTATGTAATTACGCCAAAATATTTTCCGAATGTAATTGTTCGCTCGGTAGAATTGGGGTATTTTGAATCTACTGCTGCAGCACAAGCGCATTTTAATTATGCAAATTACGCAACCCAAGGCATGCTATTCGCTTTTATAATTGGCGTAATTACTACAGCAATTGCTATGTTATTTATTAAAAACAACAAATAAACTAACTAAATCTAACCAACAACATTATGGCAGCAGTTCATGTTTACCTAAATTTTAATGGTAATTGCGAAGAAGCTTTTACTTTTTATAAAGAAGCCTTTGGAGGTGAATTTTCATACATCGGAAAATTTGGCGATATGCCACCGAATGAAAACCATCCGATTGCAGAAGCAGATAAAAACAAAGTAATGCACGTAAGTTTTCCGATTGGTGAAACCGTTTTAATGGGAAGCGATACCGGCGGAGAATGGGCATCAAATTTAGTAGTGGGTAATAATTTTGCGGTATCTATAAACGCAAATTCTACAGCCGAAGCCGATCATTTATTTACCAAACTTGCTGCAGGCGGAAAGGTAACCATGCCTATGGAAAAAACATTTTGGGGTGCTTACTTTGGAATGTTTACAGACAAATTTGGCATCAATTGGATGGTAAATTTTGATGAATAAAATAAAAGTCCGTTTTATAAAACGGACTTTCTGTATTTTATACCCCATTCGCCCATTGCTTCTATAATTTTATTTAAGCTTTTTCCGTGCGGAGTAAGTTCGTATTCAACCGTTACGGGCATGGTATCTAAAACCGTACGTTTAACCAGTTGATTCAATTCTAAATCCTTCAATTCTTTCGAAAGCATTTTAGGTGAAATGCCTTCTATATGTCGGCATAAATCCATAAATCTAAACTTATCATTGTTGTACAAAGCAGCAATAATAACCGTTTTCCATTTACCACAAAGCAAATCTTGCGTATCCTTAACGCCTTGCACTAAAATTCTACAAGAACCCGATAATTCAACTTTTTCTTTTTTCATATTACAAAACTACAAAATAAAATATAAGTAACTTGGTTACTTATAGGTAACTGGTTACCAAGAGGAAACAACTGCCGTTTACGTAACCTAATTTCGTAAATTTGTATTAGTAATTTAAATATAAAAATAATGAAAATAGCAATAATTGGCGCAACCGGATTTGTAGGCGCAAACTTAGTAAACGAATTTGTAGCACGTAATCATGAAGTTACTGCCATTTCTAGAAAAGAAAAAACATCAGAAAAACCGAACTTAAAATACGTAGCTGTTGATGTTTTAAATGTTGATGCATTAGCTAACGTTTTAAAAGGAAACGATGTTGTGGTTAGTGCGTACAATGCAGGTTGGCAAAACCCAAATATTTATAACGAATTTTTAGCAGGTTCTAAAGCCATTCAACAAGCGGTTAAACAAGCAGAAGTGCCACGTTATGTTGTAATTGGTGGAGCTGGAAGTTTGTTTGTAGCCGAAGGTATTCAGGCTGTTGATACACCCGATTTTCCGAAAGAAATTTACGCTGGGGCCAGTGCAGCACGCGATTATTTTAACGAACTAAAAAACGAAACCGAATTGGATTGGGTATTTTTTAGTCCAGCTTTTGAGATGCACCCTGGTATTACTGTTGGCCGCACCGGGAATTATCGTTTAGGATTAGATACACCGGTTTTTGATGCAGATAACCGCAGTGTTTTATCGGTTGAAGATGTAGCTGTTGTTATTGCTGATGAAGTTGAAAAACCGAAACATCACAAAATCCGTTTTACAGCAGCTTACTAAAAATAAAAAGTTCGGTTTTTTACCGAACTTTTTGTTTTGTGCTTTTTCCTGAAAAGGCTATATTTAGCTTTAATACCGAATCAATTTTAAAAAAAAGAAACATGACCGAAAACGAATATATAGCCTATTTTAAAACCATTGTTGATACACCGGATACCGATCAAAAAGCACCTTACGATAATCCGGAATATTTAAATTATACCAAGCTGAATAATAGCCGTATGAATAGATGGCTTAAAACAGCTGAGCTTTTACCTGAATTAAAAGCAACCGTTCAAAAAATTACGCAACCCCAACATTGGATTTTAATTACCGAACCTTGGTGCGGAGATGCAGCGCATAATGTGCCTTTTATTATATTGGCCGCGCGCGAAAATCCTTTAATTCAATTGTCTTTTGAAATGCGTGATGCAGCGCCGCATCGTATTGAGCAGTATTTAACAAATGGCGGCAAATCAATTCCAAAATTAATTATAAAAGATGCTGCTGGTACAGATTTAGCAGTTTGGGGGCCACGTCCTGCAGCTTGCCAAGCGGTTTACAGCGAATTAAAAGCCGCAAACGCATCGTTTGATGAAACGGTTACAGCAATTCAAAACTGGTACAATGCTGACAAAGGTTTAGCTACGCAAACCGAATTACTTGCTACATTAAAACAAACCTTATAAACCCAAAGCAAAGTTTTTACTTTGCTTTTTTATATTTTAAGATGGATTATTTGAATGATTTATATATTGAATATGCAAAACCTTACCCAAATAAACCTACCTTGGTTTTTTTGCACGATAGCTTAGGGTGCGTTGAACTTTGGCGTGATTTTCCTAATCAAATCGCTGAAGCATTACAATATAATGTTTTGGTTTACGATAGGTTGGGTTACGGCAAATCGAAACCTATTAAAAATCATATTCGTCCTAACAACTACATGGAATTAGAAGCCGAAATTTTAGGTGATTTACTACTTGCTTTAGAAGTTAATGAACCTATTTTATTTGGTCATAGCGATGGTGGAACCATTGCATTGCTGACTGCAAGCAAATTTCCAGAACGTATTAAAGCAGTTATTGCAGAAGCTGCTCATATTTTTGTTGAATCGCAAACTTTACAAGGCGTACAAGATGCGGTTGATGCGTATAAAACAACCAATTTACCCCAACGTTTAGCCAAATATCACGGTGCTAAAGAAGCTGCTATTTTTAAAGCTTGGACCGAAACTTGGTTGCGACCCGATTATAAAACTTGGAATATTGAATATTTGTTACCAGCTATTACTTGCCCGTTATTATTTATTCAGGGAGATTTAGATGAATATGGTACCTTACTTCAGGTAGAAAAAACAATAGCGCAAGTTTCTGGACCAGCTGAAACATATATAATACCTCAAACCAAACATACTCCGCATAAAGAAAATTCAGCTTTGGTTAGCCAAAAAGTAATTGCATATTTGAGCCAATTGTGATTACTAAAAGATAAATAAAAAACACGTGTAAAAACTTACAATTCTTACACGTGTTTTTTATTTATAATACGCATTGTCTTACAAATCATGAGTTTGACTTTATTTTTGGTTTTGTTAAATAGTTAGGTTTTCGCAAGTTTCTGTTCATATTTGTAATCAAACGTCAAAAAGATGAATTAATAACAACGTTTTATAATTTAATTAGTAAACTTTTAACAAAAATATTCATCGCCTTGGTTTGTAGTCCTTTTCTTGTTTAAATTTGCTGCATTTTATATACATCCTATAAAATAACGAAAATTAATAATTAAAAGGGGAAATTATGATGAAATTTAAATGGCACATGTTGCTGTTCTTTTTTCTGATTACATCGGGTTTATGGGCCCAAGATATGTGTTCTGGAGGAACTGCGGCTTATGCTACTGGTGGTAAATCAGTTTACAGAGACCAAGTTTTATGGCTTACCTGGGGGGGGGCACCTGGTAGTACAGGAGCAAATGGCGCTACTCTTAATTTAAACTCAAAATCAAGAGCATCTTTTGAACTAGCCGGACAAACTATGTGTTTTGAGTGTGAAATTGTAAAAAAATCTAGTGCGGGTTTAATTAGTTATGCTCCAGGAGATTGGGGTGGAGATTCACTTGATGATTTTTATAATATTGGTGGTACAGGTGGTTCTAACCGTTTGGTAAATGGAGTAATGGTTAAAAGCGCTGCTTCTCAATTTACATTAAGATGTACTGCAAAGTTAGATAACCAACCTTATAAAATTAAAGGTGTGGTTATGGCTGATGCCGAATCTATGAATAATAGCGGAGAATATTTAAAAGCTACTGCTCAAGGAAGTTGGAAAATCGTTGATATGGAGGTTAAAGGCAGCGGCCCTTATAACATATCCAAACATAATTTAACAGATAATAAACAACAAATTGCTTTTACACGTGGTAACGATAACGGAGCTGCAGCAATTACTTTTTTATCTTTTAATCCTGAAATAGCGTATTTAAAAGATCCAGTAAATTATAGTGTTGATATTGATTTTGATATTAATGGTGGTGGGAACACTGCTATTGCCATAGGTTTATTGGTACCTAATGCCGATGCAGGAGATGCACCAAAAAGCTACGGTGATGTATTTCACTTAATTAATGAAATGAAAATTACTGATGATGGTATTACAAAATTTGATGAAGTTGTAGATGCTAATAAGGCAAGCTTTAAAAAAGGAGCTATTGTTCCTCCTTCTGATTTGTTTTTGGGTAGTGTTGGTCCTATGGCTGAAAGAGCAATGAAATATTCAGCAGATGCATCAGGCGATAATCCTTCTAACAATTTAAACGAAGAAGATGCAATTCCTGTAAATACGATTAAACATAAAGTTACGGCAGGGGAAACGCTTTCTTTAGATATTCCTTACGTTAGTACTGATGCAAATACTATTATTGCGGGTTGGATAGATTTTAACCAAAATGGAACATTTGAACTAGGTGAACGTACAGAAAAAACGTTTAGTGGATCTGGAAAAGGCACGGTAACTTTAACTTGGAACGTACCTTCAGATTTTATTAAAGGAGAAACTTTTGTGCGTTTACGTATTGGTACAAAAGCTGAAGAATTAACTTTACCTACTGGTGTTGCTAGTGATGGAGAAATTGAAGATCATAAAATATTTTTAGATGATCCTAAATTTCAAATCTCTAAAACGAGTAATGCAACTAATGGTATTTGGGAGTCAACTAACAACGACAAAAAATATATTTTAACAGTAACTAATATTGCTACTGTTCCATCTTACGGTACAATAAAAGTTTTAGATGTATTACCTGCTGGTATTACACCAAGTTGGACTGGTTCACATATTTCTAACGGATGGACTTTAACTTTTGTTGGACAAACTATAACGGCAACTTCAACAAATATTATAGCGCCAAAAGGTGGAACATCTAACATTGAAATTCCTGTAAAAGTAGATTTAACTCTACCAAGTGCTGTTTATACTAATAAAGCTAGTGTTGGAGGAGGAGGAGATAATGATTATGAAGCTCCGGTAGATCCAACAACTTGTAATGGTTTAGAAGGGCATTGTGCCGTTTATGACGTTAAAGTAGTACATCCATTAGTAGCTAATGCAGATGATTTTGGTACAATTAACCCATATACGTTTACAAGCACATTGCCAATTACAGCAAACGATTTATTTAAAGGGGTAACAATTTCTGACTTAAGTAATTTTACAATTACTTTAGATGCAGCAGCACAAGAAGTACTTACTTTAAATGAAAATGGTACCGTTTCTGCAAAAACAGGGGTTGAGGCAAAAGCTTATACCGTAAGTTATACTATTTGTGAAAATGGAGCAGATCCTGCAAATTGTAAAACGGCACAGTTAACTTTTACGGTTGATGATATTAAGGCGCCAATAACGGCTGACGAAGAACTCTTAGATGTTCAACCAAACGCAACAATTCAAAATAAAGTCACTATCACACCTGGTACTGGTACAATTACAGAAGTAAATGTAGTAAACAAACCAGATGATGTTGAAGTTACTATTAACACTGACGGAACCTATACTATTGAGCCGGGTACCAACTACGAAGGTGGTGACAGCTTTGAAATTGAATACGAAGTTGTAGATAGCAATGGCTTAAAATCTACAGCTAAAATTACTGTTGTATTTGAATCTAAGCCAGCCATTAATTTAGTTTTAACATCGACCATTTCAGATTCTAACGGAAACGAGCAAATTGGTGTTGGCGATGTTATTGTTTATTCATACACCATTACCAACACAGGTAATACAACATTAACTAATATTACCTTACCAACCGTTGAAAAAGATTTGGTACAAGCTGCTGATTTGCCTGAATCACTTGCGCCTGCTGGTAAAGATGGAAGCAATGTAACAATCATAAAAGAATATATTGTAACACAAGCTGATGTAGATGCAGGTTTAGTAACCAATTCTGCAGTTGTAAACGGATACAAAGGCGATGTAAAAGTTGAAGATATTTCTGGAACTGCGGATGATAATAATACAGCATCTACAATAGAATTGCCAGAAAATCCTGCAATTACTTTACAGCTTACTTCTTCATTTATTGATACAGATGCTAATGGATATGCAGAAGTGAACGAAACAATTAAATACGTTTATACCATTACCAATACAGGTAATGTAACGTTATCTGATATCACAATTCCTACTAATACTGATTTAAATATCGATTTTGCAGGTAAAATTCCAGCTGATTTAAAATTAGCTCCAGGGGCAACACATTCTTTTGAAATCGATTTACCGCTTACGCAAAATCATATTGATGCAGCTAAAGTTGAAAATACAGCGGTTGTTTCGGCATTAAGTCCAAAAAACACATCGGTTTCAGATGTTTCAGGAACTACAAATACAAGTGATGATGTAACGGTTGAAGAATTAAAATCTATTTCAGACATTGCTTTAGTTTTAACTTCTACATATAATAATGAAAATGGTAGCGAATTTGCCCAAGCGGGTGAAACCATTACCTACACGTACAAAGTTATTAATACAGGTAAAACAACCTTAACTGAGTTTTCTTTCCCAGAAGATTTATTAAAAATAGGTATTACTCCTGCCGATTTAAATGTTACAAGCCTTGCGCCAAATGCTGAGGCAACTTTTACAAAAACATACAACTTAACACAAGCGGATATCGATCTTGGTAAAGTTGTAAACAGCGCAAAAGTTCAAGCTTTTGGACCAAATAAAGCAACAGATTTAGTTGATGATATTTCTGGTGTTGATAATGTTTCTGATGCTATAAATGAAATTTCATTTACTGAAAATCCATCAATTACTTTGGTACTTGAATCTGATTTTAATGATATAAATTCAAACGGATTTGCAGAAGTAAACGAAACCATTGCCTACAACTACATTATTACAAACAACGGTAATGTTACGTTAACAGATATTCAATTATCTGAAGAATTATTAAAAGTAATTCCAGCAGGTACTGTAATCCCAGATTTAGCTCCGGGAGCATCTCATTCAATTTCCGTATTATATAACTTAACTCAAGCAGATATTGATGCAGGGCAGGTTACAAATGCTGCAAAAGTTACCGGAACAAGTCCTAAAGGAACAGAAACATCTGACGTTTCAGGAACTAATGACACAAATAATACAGCAACAACAACGCCATTAAACACCAAGTCATCGATTAATTTAGTCTTAACAGGCGAATTTGTTGATTCAAACTCAAATGGTTTTGCAGAGGTAAACGAAGTAATTACTTATACATATCTAATTACTAATACAGGTAACACAACATTAAATAATATTGAATTACCTGAAGATGTATTAAAGATTATTGATGCATCAGCATTACCAAAAACTTTAGCACCAGGAGAATCAGTACCAGTAACTTTTGATTACAAATTGCAGCAAGCAGATATTGATGCTGGTAAAGTAATTAATAAAGATACGGTTAAAGGAACTCCAAATGTGGGAGCTACTGTCGAAGATCAATCAGGAGTTGATGTAGCAGGAGATTTAGCAACAGAAACGCTTTTAAACACAAAATCATCTATCAACTTAGTCTTAACAGGCGAATTTGTTGATTCAAACTCAAATGGTTTTGCAGAGGTAAACGAAGTAATTACTTATACATATCTAATTACCAATACAGGTAATACTACATTAAATAATATTGAATTACCTGAAGATGTATTAAACATTATTGATGCTTCATTATTACCAAAAACATTAGCACCAGGAGAATCAGTGCCAGTAACTTTTGATTACAAATTACAGCAAGCGGATATTGATGCTGGTAAAGTAATTAATAAAGACACAGTTAAAGGAACTCCAAATGTAGGAGCTACTGTCGAAGATCAATCAGGAGTTGATGTAGCAGGAGATTTAGCAACCGAAACTCTTTTAAACACCAAGTCATCGATTAATTTAGTCTTAACAGGTGAATTTGTTGATGGAAATACAAACGGTTTTGCAGAAGTAGATGAAGTAATTACTTATACGTATGTAATTAAAAATACAGGTAATACAACATTAAATAATATTGAATTACCGGAAGATGTATTAAACATTATTGATGCATCAGCATTACCAAAAACATTAGTACCTGGGGAATCAGTTTCATTAACTTTTGATTACAAATTACAGCAAGCAGATATTGATGCTGGTAAAGTAATTAATAAAGATACAGTTAAAGGAACTCCAAATGTTGGTGAAGTTGTAGAAGATCAATCAGGAGTTGATACAACAAGCAACGAGGAAACGATAGTAAATATTCCTACGAATTCAACTATCAACTTAGTATTAACATCTGAGTTTGTTGATGAAAATACAAACGGTTTTGCTGAATTAAACGAAATAGTTAAGTACAAATATGTTATTACCAATACCGGAAATACAACTTTAACTAACATTCGTTTATCTGAAGATGTTTTAAATATTATTGATGCAGATCAATTATCAGGAGTGGTATTAAATCCTGGTGAGTCTAAAACATTATATTTTGATTATGCTTTAACGCAAGATGATTTAGATAATTCATTTGTTAAAAACACAGATACCGTGCTTGGTTTAGCACCAAATGGTTCTGATGTAAACGATCAATCAGGAACAACAGATGATACTGATGAACCAACTATTCAACCTTTACTTACAAAAGCAAGTTTAGCTTTGGTTAAGTTAGGTCAGGTAATGAATGTTCAAAATGCAAGAGCGCAACAAAAAGGAGAATACATTGAATATACGTTTGAGGTTACCAATACGGGTGATGTAACGTTAGAAAATGTTGCAGTTTTAGATAAGTTAATTGCAGAAGATCCTATTCCGGTAACGCCATCAACGTTAACACCAAAACAAGTAGGACGTGCAATTGTAAACTTAAAATTAGAATTAGCACATTATAACGAAGGTTCTGTAATTAACTCAGCAACTGGAGTTGGAACAACAAAAACAGGTACAGAAGTTACAGATATTTCAGGTTCAACAACTGAGAATGACGAAGCAACCGTAACAACTTTAGTTCAAGCACCAGCTATTGCTTTAGTTAAAACTTCAGTTTTTAACGATGAAAATGCAAACGGAGTGGCCGAGTTAAACGAAACAATTACTTATACGTTTGAAGCTACAAACGTGGGTAACGTAACTTTAACAGACGTAAAATTGTCAGACAGCTTCTTAAACATTGCACAACAAGCTTACGAACCTGCATCTATTAATCCAGGTGAAACAGCAACTATTACAGTTAGCTATACCATTAACCAATTAGATATTGATTTAGGATTGGTAGTAAACACAGCTGAAGTAGAATCGTTAGATCCAAACGGAGATTTAGTTTTTGATATTTCAGGTACTGATTTCGACAATGATGAAACAACACAAACTGTTTTACATGCCGAGCCAGGAATTGCAATTATTAAAACAGCTGAGTTTTTAGACGATAATAAAGACGGAACTGCACAAGTGGGCGAAACAATTGTATATAAATTCAGCATTAAAAATACCGGAGCAACTACATTGTACAATGTAACCGTTACCGATGATTTAACTGGAATTGCATTAAAAGGAAGCCCAATTGCCGAATTAAAACCAGGCGAAGTAAACGAAACAGCTTACACAGCAACGTACCAACTGTTGTTAAAAGATTTAACTAACGGTCAGGTTAACAACCAAGCTTTAGTTACTGCTCAAACCCACCAAGGCGAAAACGTAACCGATTTATCAGACAGCGATAACTATTCGGGCGATGCAACTACAATAACTTATGTTAGAGGTTGTGTGATAGAAGTTTTCAATGCAGTAAGTCCAAATGGTGACGGTCGTAACGACATGTTATACATTCAAGGTTTAGAATGTTATCCAAACAATACGGTTGAAATTTACAACAGATGGGGTGTTTTAGTTTACAAAACAGATGGCTATAACAACCAAGATAAAGCGTTTAAAGGTTACTCAGAAGGTAGAGCAACAATTAATAAAGGCGATTTATTACCAGTAGGAACCTATTTTTATATTTTAAGATTTACTGATTTAAACCAGAAATCTCACGATGTACAAGGTTATTTATACTTAAATAGATAATAAGATTACGAATGAAAAAAATTATAGTTACAATTAGTTTACTGACTTCTTTGTTTGCAACCGCACAGCAAGATGCGCAGTATACTCAATATATGTACAATACCATCAACGTGAATCCTGCTTATGCAGGGTCGCGTGGTGCGTTAAGCGTTTTCGGATTACACCGCTCGCAATGGGTAGGTATGGACGGCGCACCTACAACAAATACCATATCTTTAAACACGCCATTAGGTGAAAGCAGATTAGGATTAGGTGTTTCTTTAGTAAGCGATAAAATCGGACCAACAAAAGAAAACAATACATCGGTAGATTTATCTTATTACATTCCCTTAAACGAAAGATATAAACTTTCGTTTGGGGTAAAAGGATCTTTAAACTTTTTAGATGTTGATTATTCGAAATTGAATATTTACGATCCAAGCGATCCAAATTTTCAAAACAATATCGAAAACAAATTGTCACCAAACTTCGGAGCTGGTATTTATGTGCATTCAGACAAAAGCTACATTGGGCTATCGGTTCCGCACATGTTACAAACCAAACATTATGATGACAATACCTATTCGGTAGCAAACGAAAGAATGCATATGTATTTAATGGCTGGTCACGTTTTTGATTTAAATTACGATTTACAGTTTAAACCAGCAGCTTTAGTTAAATACGTAAACGGATCGCCGTTGCAAGTAGATGTTTCTGCAAACTTTTGGTTGTACGAAAAATTAACTTTAGGAGTAGCATATCGCTGGGATGCATCGGTTAGTGGTTTAGCAGGTTTTCAAATTTCAGACCAATTATTTATTGGTTATGCGTACGATGCCGAAACCACTCGTTTAGCAAATTACAATTCAGGATCGCACGAAATTTTTCTGCGTTTCGAATTCTTAAACTATGCTAAAAAAGTTATCACCCCACGTTTCTTTTAATTCAAAATCTAGTATTTAATGAAAAAAATAGTTTTATGCATTGCCCTTGCATTAAATATATATAATCCGGCCTTTGCACAAAGCGGCATCAAAGCAGGAGCTAAAAACTACAATGATTTAGCTTTTGTTGATGTAATTGCTGTTTACGAAAAGGTTGCTGCAGACGGATATGAATCTGCTGATTTGTTTCAGAAGCTTGCCGACTCGTATTATTTTAACGGAGATTATGCCAATGCAGCCAAATATTACCAAAAGTTATTGGTTTTAGATGCAAACCAAGCGCCCGAATATTTTTACCGCAATGCGATTACTTTAAAATCGTTAGGTGAATACGAAAAATCGGATGCTATGATGCAAACGTTTGCTCAAAAAACAGCTCAAGATTCTAGAGCAAAGTTGTACATAAACAACGAAGATTATTTAGAAGAAATTAAAAACAATTCTGGTCGTTTTACAATTGAAAATGCCAACATCAATTCTAAATATTCAGATTACGGTACTGCTTTTTATCAAGATCAAATTGTATTTACAACTGCTCGTGATACCGGATCGTTAGTTAAACGCGTACATACCTGGACAGGCGAACCTTTTACAGTTTTACACCAAGCAACTTTGGCAGAAGACGGATCGGTTTCAAATCCAAAAAAATTCGCAAAACAAGTAAATTCAATTTTTCACGAATCTACTCCTGTTTTTACGAAAGATGGTAAAACCATGTATTTTACACGTAACAATTACATAAACGGTAAAACCAGAAAAAACCAAGATAAAGTTGTCATGTTAAAAGTTTACAAAGCAACATTGGTTGATAACAAATGGAAAAACATTACCGAATTGCCATTTAATAGTAACGAATATAATGTAGCGCATCCGGCGTTAAGCCTTGACGAGAAAACGTTATATTTTGCGTCAGATATGCCAGGAACTTTAGGATCGTCAGATTTATTTAAAGTTGCTATTCATGAAGACGGAACTTTTGGGGAACCCGAAAATTTAGGTCCAGCAATTAATACCGAAGCGCGCGAAACGTTTCCGTTTGTTTCACAAAACAACGAACTGTATTTTGCTTCAGACGGGCATCCAGGTTTAGGTGGTTTAGATATTTTTGTTGCTTTTCCAGATGCAAAAGGAAACTTTAAATATGTACAAAATATTGGAGCTCCTGCAAACTCTGAAATGGACGATTTTAGTTATGCCATTTTATCTGACCGTAAAATAGGATTTTTAAGTTCTAATCGTGAAGGTGGTTTTGGTAACGACGATATTTATAAGTTTACAGAAAACACGCCGTTAAAAAACAAAAACGTAGTAGCGGTTCATGGTAAATTAATCGACTCGTTTACCCAAAAACCAATCGCAAATGCAACGGTAACGGTTTACGACGAAAATTTCGAAAATCCAATTGCAGTAACAACAGATGCAAACGGTATGTATTTTATTCCGCTTTTAGAAACCAATACCAAATATTTCTTTAAAGACGAAAAAGAAGCATACCAAACCAATGAAACTGCTATGGTATTTTTACCAACCGAACAAGATGTTGTTACACAAAATGTGTATTTAGATCCGGTTAAAAAACCTATTAAACAAGGTGATGATTTAGCTAAAGTTTTTGAAATTGAAATTATTTATTTTGATTTAGATAAAGCTAACATTCGTCCAGACGCAGCGGTTGATTTAGCTAAGGTGGTTGAAGTAATGAAAGAATATCCAACCATGAAGGTAGATATTCGTTCGCATACAGACAGCCGTGCAACTAAAACTTACAACCAGAAATTATCTGATCGCAGAGCCAAAGCAACACGAGCTTGGATGATTGAGCAAGGTATTGAGCCAGCAAGATTAACTGCAAAAGGATATGGTGAAAGCCAATTAGTAAATAAATGTGCCGATGGTGTTTCGTGTTCAGAAGCTGAACATCAAAAAAATCGCCGAAGCGAATTTATCATAACTTCCCTTTAATTATTACAAAAAAGCCTGATTTTAAATCAGGCTTTTTTTATGCATTAATATTTTATTATGATGATAAAAAAAACAACAATTTCTTTATGATATGTTAAAACTAAATCTATTTTTGTAAGAAAAATAAACTAAACAAAAAGTTAATGAAAAAATCACTACTTGCTGTGTTTCTTGCAGCTCCAATCTTGTTTACAAGTTGTGCTACTATTGTTTCCGGATCCAAAAAAAAGGTAACTATTTCTAGTACACCTTCAGAAGCATCTGTTTATATTAATGATGTAGAAGTCGGTAAAACGCCGTTAGAAACTAAGTTAAAACGCAAACAAAGTTATAATGTTTTAATCAAATTAGATAACTACGAAGATTACTCAGTTAAAATTAATAAAAAATTTAATGCGTGGTATTTAGGTAATATTATGCTTGGCGGCGCTGTTGGTTTTATTATAGATCCAATAACGGGAGCTATGTTTAAATTAGATCCAACAATTATTTATGTTGATTTTGATAAAGTAAAAGCAAGTAAGGAATTAAACGAACCAATTCCGGTTGCTGCATCTTCAAACTAAAATAAAGCTACAATCCATTTAAATCCCAAAATATATGTCGTATTTTGGGGTTTTAAATTTTAGATTGAAAATGAAGATTAATAATTTCCTTTTACTTGTATTTTCCCCATTACTTATGCACGCACAACCAACTCAAAAATCAGATTTTACTGCACAAGAAATTGAATTGATTCAATCCGGAACAGCCGAAGATCCGATGCGTGTTTTGTTAACTACAAATGAAGACGATTTAGCCTTTTTAACCCAACAAGCGCAACCTATAAACCCGAATAGTGAAAACTTACAACTTTTAGCCGACCGAATGTTAACCACAGTTAACGATCCTAAAACGCGTGGGGTAGGTATTGCAGCGCCGCAAGTTGGAATTTCGCGCCAAGCCTTTTTGGTAAAACGTTTAGATAAAATAAATGCTCCGTTTGAATTGTTTATCAACCCTAAAATAACTTGGTATTCTGATGTAAAAAGATACGGACAAGAAGGATGTTTATCTATTCCTGATCAAACCGGAAAAGTTTATCGCAGTTTAGTTATTCAAATTGAATATTGTGATTTAGAAGGCAACGAACATAAAGAAGTAATTGAAGGTTATACCGCAGTAATTTGTCAGCATGAATACGACCATTTAAATGGTGTTTTATTTTTAGACCAAATAGAACGATCAGAAGGTTTTAATTATGCAAAATCTGAAACTAAAAATGCGTTGTATTACGAACTTTTACCTCCAACGCCGTAATTTATTTTCCGTTTTTTTTTATTCTTATATAAAAAAAGATAATTTGTATTTCGAGTTCTAGATTCTGAAGTGCCAGAATGAAATTTGTAATGTTTAACAATTCGCATATTATTCAAAATATATTTACAATATCAAATACCGGTTCACGTTATCTGTTGTAAATATAAATATGAAAAAACTTACTTTTTTAGCAGCTTTATTGGCTTTGGCTTCTTGTCGAGAATCGGTTTCTTTTACCGAGCCGCAACCCGCAAACGCATCTGATTTAAGCGGATTTCCTAAAAAATATCAAGGATATTACGACAATCCTATTACGGGCGAAAATATTATTGTTTCTGAACATTATGTAACGCGTGGATTAATGATTTACGATACATTAGCTATGCACGAATTAGAAACTATTGCTCCTGAAGTTAAGCAGCATTACAAACCCGTTTCTGACAGCTTGTTTGTTAACCGAACGTATCATAACGATACGGTTTTTGCTTTGCCTAAAGGCGATATATTACGTAAAACAAAAGGTTATTTGTTTTTAAATATTCAGGAAAAAAATGGAGATTGGAATGTTTCTCAGTTTGGCTTTAAGAATAATGTTTTAAGCATAGCCCAAATTAGTACCAAGCAAGAAATTGAGTTGTTAAATGAAATTACGGATCAGGATCCGAACGAAGCAGCCAATCAGGTTTATGCCTTATCTAAAAAAGAATTTAAAGAATTTGTTGATAAAAACGGTTTTAAAGTAACCGAAACCTTTTTAAAACAATAAATCTAAGACATAAAAAAAGAGGAGCTTAATTAAGCTCCTCTTTTTCGTTTTTATCTTTAACTTTAAGTTCTATTAATTCAACCGAATTGCGGTACATTTTTAAAATACGTCCGGTATAATATTCTAAATCTACAATATCACCTTCTTTCAATTCGTATTCATCAGTACATATTTCGGCTATTAAACCAGCTAAGGTTTCGTAATGTTCACTTTCTTCAAAAGAATATGGTAAAAAACGATTGATATCGGTAATGGTATTGTGAGAATCTACAATAAAAACACCAACTTCTTTTTCAGAAACAATAGGTTCTTCATTATCGTATTCATCCTGAATTTCACCAACCAATTCTTCTAAAATATCTTCTAAAGTAACCAGTCCAATAAAATCACCAATTTCGTCGGTAACAATGGCAACCTGAATGTGTTTTTGCTGAAAGGTTTTTAATAAGTTTTTAATTAAAGATGTTTCAGAAACAAATAATGGTTCGCGTAAAATACTTTTTATTTCAAAACCTTCGCCTTTTTGTGCATAAGCTCTAAATAAATCTTTGGTATGTAAAACACCAATTATATTTTCGGTATTATCTTCGTAAACCGGATATCTAGAATAACCTTCGCTAAGCGTATAACGAATAACTTCTTTTACCGGCGTTAAAACATCAATAATAGATACGTTTTTCTTAATTGTAAAAACATTGGTAACACGACGATCATCAAAATCAAAAACGTTCTGAATTAAATCACGCTCGGTTTCTTCAATAGCACCTCCAGCTTGGCTTTCGGTAATAATCATTCGTAATTCTTCTTCCGAGTGAATGTCCGAACCATGAATTGGTTTTACACCAATGATGCGTAATAAAATATTTGCAAATCCATTCATCACATAAATTACTGGTTTAAAAACCGCATAAAATATACGTAATGGCCATGCAACTGCAAATGTTGTTTTGGTTGGGAATTGAATAGCTAATGATTTTGGAGCTAATTCACCAAACACAATGTGTAAAATAGTAATAATAACAAAGGCAATTGGGAAAGAAATGTTACGCGCTAGCGTATCCCAGTAGGCACCTGTTAATCCAAAAAGATCAAAACTTTTTAAAATGACCGGAGTTAATGAACTTTCACCCACCCAACCTAATCCTAATGAAGCTAATGTAATCCCTAATTGGGTAGCTGCTAAGTAAGAATCCAGGTTATTTACAATTTTCATGGCAGCTTTGGTGTTAGACGAGCTAATGTTTTGCTGCACTTGGATTTGCGAAGTTCGTACTTTAACAATAGCAAATTCTGCTGCTACGAAAAATCCATTTAAAAAAACTAAAAATAAGGTAAGTAAAAGTTTGGCGACCGATATGTCGTCCGATAAAGCTTCGGAGGTAGCATTAGCTACCAAGCTCAGGGGTATTGCGTCCATATAGAATGATTAAAATAAACTCGATTGTTAGGTTTGAGTTTCTAAGATACAAAAATATTAAATCAAATGGAATAATAAATTTTATTTACATAAATAATTTTATATCCTCAAGTTCCTTTATTTTTAACTAACTTGAGGATATAAGCTTGTTGATTATGCAGTTACCTGAATTTTACTTTTTCCGTTGCCTTGTGGCGTAACCTGAATTTTAACTGCCAAACGATCTATCACAGCATCTAAATGCGAAATAATGCCAATCATGCGCCCTTGATTTTGTAAGTTTTCTAAGGCTAAAAATGCAGTTTCTAACGAATTCGGATCTAAACTTCCAAAACCTTCATCAATAAACAACGATTCAACCTGCAATTGCGTTGACGAAATGGTTGAAAGCGCCAAAGATAAAGCCAACGAAACTAAAAAGGTTTCTCCGCCCGAAAGTGAATTGGTTGCACGTTTTGCATTAGCCATATATTGGTCAATTACTAGAATTGAAAGGCTGTCGTCAATGCGTTCTAAAATATAACGGTTATTAATTTGCTGTAATTGCGCATTGGCAGCTTGTAACAACAAATCTAATGTAAATTGCTGTGCTAATTTTTTTAAACGATCGCCCGATGCACTACCTAACAAGTTGTTTAATTCTTGCCATTCTAAATAATCAGGTTCTAATGTATTGCGTTTTTCGATTAAGTTTTTCTGAGCATCAATGTTATTGTTGTGATTTAACAACTTGGTTTTATCGGCTAATAAAATCTCATTATGTTCTTCTTTTGCTAAAAGCAATTCTTGCTTTTTAAGTGCAATATTTGCTACATCCAATTCGGGCTTGTTTGTGGTTTGGTGTTTTTCAATTTGCGAAATAACAGTTTTTTGTGCACCCAATATATTTGCTTTTTCTTGCAAGGTTGCATCAATGTTTTTACGCGTATTAACAAGCCATTCGTTGTTGTAAGCGCACAGGTTAAACAACTTATCTGCATCTAAATGCAACTCATTTTGTGTATTCCAATTTGTAATAAAACGCTCAATTTCTGCTTTGTTTTTCGCAATGTTCTGTTGTGTTTTTGTTAGTTGCTCATTTTTCTCTAAAACGCTAGTTTGGCATTTTACTAAATTGTTTTCTACAATTTTTTCGTCAGCAAGTAATTTTTCTACTGTGTCTAATTGTTTGGTTGTTTGTTGTTTTAGAGCTTGTTCAACAATATCAATTGCTTGGCCATCAAAAAACAAAATACGTTCTGCTTTATGTTGGTTTAAAAATTGCGTTTCGTTAGCTATTTTTTGTTGTAAATCGGTATACGTTTTTTCTTTTTCTTTTAAAATTGAATCGATTTTTTCGGTTTCATTTACAAGGTTTTGCCATTCTGTTTTTAAACCTTCTTCTTTAGCAATGTTCTCATTCCAAGCTGAAATTTGAGTAGAAATATTTTCTATAAATACCAAAGCATTTTGTTTAAAAGAAGCTAACCAATTGGGCTGGTTTAAAATGGCATCAATTTGTTGGCAACTTGCTGTTTCGGTTTTACGCAGCTTATCTCCGTTGTTTTTAATTTCTTCTAGCTTGTTTTTATGCGTTTCTTGCGCAATTTGCAATTGATTGATTTCTTTACCAATAATTTCAAGTTGATTTTGAAGCTGTTGTTTAGAATTTTCTAAAGCAACAATTTCTTTTTGTAATTCGGTAGCTGCTGCTATTTGTTGGGCAAGCGCTTTATTACTTGTGTTAATTTGAATAAGTTCTTGTTCTAAATCAGCTTTATTTGTAGCGTTTTGTATTGAAAATGGGGCAGAAGTAGGTACTTTTTTAGTCCACTTATCAATACACAAATTGTGTTCTAATTGCTGTTCGTTATAACTAACTTTTAAGTTAGCAATAACTTCTGCAGTGTATTTTAAACAGGTTTCTAATCGCGTTTGTAAAGCTAATGTTTCATTTTTCTGAACATCAAGCACGTTTAAATCAGCAATTGCTTTTTCTACTAAACTTGTTACAACTTCAACCTGATTAATTTCATGCTGTGAGCTTCCGCAAACCGGACAAGCACAACCAGGTTGTAATTGGCTACGTAAATGCAAAACGTTTGCAGAATTTTCTAGCTTTAATTTATCAACATAAATGGTTTGATGAGCATGTTGCTGTTTAATTTGTTCAATTTGTTTATTTGCCTCAGTTAATTGGTTGTTAGCTTCACTAAAATCTTGTTCAGCCGTTTTAATATCTTGTTCTGTTTTTTGTTTTTGCAGCGTTAAACGGTCGTATTCAACCGCAATTTGATATAAATCTTTTAAAACATCCGTTTGCGTTTGCCAATCTTTTTGCTTGGTAATAAGCTCCGTAAAATCTTGTTTTTCAAGGTTTTCTTTTTTCGGGTTTATTGCTGCATTAATAACATCTAGTTTGTTTGTTATTTCAGTTTTTTTAGCTTCTAAATCAAGTAATTGTGCGTTGGTTTTTTGAGCATTAGCTATATGAAGCTGATGTTCTTCAAGCAAAGCTTTTATTTGGTTTTGAGTTTGTTGTACTTGCTGTAATTGGTTTTGCAATAAGCTGGCATTTGCCGCCCAATTTTTTACCTTTTGGTTGGTTGTAAACCACGCTTGAATTGCATCTAAAGCTGTTTTTTTTGCAGATGTTTCTGCTTTTTTATTTTTTAGCTGAAGCTGAAAATTAGCAATTTCATCAGCATTATTTTTTGCGTTTGTTTGTAATTCTGCAACAACTTCTGATGCTTTTTTTAATAAAACATCAATTTCTCGTGCTTTTTTGTACAACGGTTCGTTTGCAGTTGCCTGATTTAGCAAGTTTTTGTGTTGGTCTTTTTCTTTTTCTAATGTTTGTACTATTTCATCTTTTTGTTTAGCTAAAGTTTTGCTTTGTTGGATTAATCCATTAATCTCATTTTCTGTTTCAGTTAAACGTTTTTGAGCTTGTATATTTTCGGTAACTAAAGGTTTGATATCTTGAATATTTTCAACCTGTTTTAACAGCTCAATTTCAGGTTTTAGTTGCTGCAACTTGGTTTCAACAAGTTCTATTTGCTGGTTTATTCTTGTTAATTGCGTTTGTAAATCGGATTCGGTTTTATACCACGTTTCATAAGTTTGCAGTTGATTGGCATCAGTATCTAATTTTTTTAATGCTTTTTCGGTATTTTCAATCTGTTTTTTTAACGCATCTAAATCTTCATCATTTAATAAATGTAAAGCATTGATTTGCTGTTCAATCTGAATAAAATCGTTTTTAATTTGCTGATTTTTTTCGTAAATGCCTTTAGATATTTCCGAGTAAACTTCTGTTCCGGTTAACTTTTCTAAAATTTGTGCACGATCGGTATCGCTTGCATTTAAAAATGCCTGAAAATCGCCTTGAGCTAAGATTACCGATTTGGTAAATTGTTTAAAATCTAGACCAACTAAAGTTTTTATTTTTTCAAGAATTTTTGTGATTTTATTATCCGGAAAAACTTCGTTTAAAGTTTCGTTGTGTAAAATCATGCTCACGCCTTGTAGCTTGCCATTAGCTAAATCTCGTGCACGACGTAGCAGCCAAGTACTTTTCCAAACATGGCCGTCAATAGCAGTGAAACGCACGTGCACGCTGCCAGAACCTGCGCCGCGGCGTAATAAGTTCTGCGGGTTGTTGGTTGGTAACGTTTCATTTTCGTACTGAATGCTGGTGCTATTGGTTTGCCTATCTAAACGGGGTTGTGTTGTAAAGCCCTAAACAAATGGCATCAATAATTGATGATTTACCGGCTCCAACCGGACCGGTAATACCAAACAAGCCAATGTTTGCAAACTTTTCGTCTTCAAAATTAATTAAATATGGCCCTTCTATTGAGGTGATATTGGTAATTTCAACGCTTAGTATTTTCATTATTCGGCTTGTTGTTTTGTAATTTCGGTTAGTACTAAATTTATTTTTTCGAGTTGGCTGGCGTTTAACGGTTGTTGTGCTTTGTTGCTGTAAATTTTTTTAACAAAATCTAGCGGATTAATTTGATCTAAATATTCAAATTCCCGAAAGCTTTGCGTTGCATCTTGTTTTTTATCTAAGGGTTTTGCTGCTGTAATTTTTACTAATTTGGCATTTATGGTATTAAACTTTTGTTTAATTTCTTCTATGTAATTGGCGCTCATTTGCGAAATATCAACACGAACTTCTACATAAGGTTGTACCGTAGCATGAGCTAATTCTTGTTGTAAAAGATCCAAATGAAAAAGTACTTGCTCAAAACTTGCTGGCTTTTCTGGAATGGTTAGCAAAGGAACGGTTACAGGAACTTCAATACTTTCAATAGCATTTAGTTGCGTATCAATATCTAATAAAAGTACTTGGTGTTTGTAGTTTTTTTCGGCAAAAGATAGCGGAATTGGGCTGCCACAATAACGGATGTGATTTTGACCACCAACTTGTTGGGCTTTGTGAATATGCCCCAAAGCAACATAAGTTAATTCTTTAGGAAAATCGGTAGCAGAAATCATTTCGATTCCGCCAATAATATCACGTTCTGACGTATCCCTATCGTTTATTTTAATTCCTAACGCGTGTAAATGCCCCATTGCAATAATAGCTTCGTTATTCGTTGCCATTTGTTTGGCAACTTCATACGCTTGTTGGTAGTATTTTTTTAAACCTTCCTGATATTCGTAGGTGCCATTTTCGCTTGCAGGATAATCGCCTAATCGTAAAAATGGAACTGCAATGCAAAGTACATCCGGGCCTTGGTTGTTATCTTTCAATCTGAAAATTAAATCTTCATATCGAATGGTTTTATCAGCATTGGTTTTAGAACTTCCAACAATTTTTATTTGAGTATGTTCTAATAATGGATTGGGTTGTTCTAATCGTAAAGGCGAATCGTGATTACCGCCTGTGAACAATAGTTGTACGTGCGGTAATTGATTAGAAACCTTTTGCATAAATTGATACAACATGCTAATGGCTTTGTTAGATGGGTTTGAATTATCGTACACATCGCCACTAATTAAAACAGCATCAACATTTTTAGTAACAATTGTTGTAAATAACCAGTTTAAAAAGGCTTCATGTTCTAAAGTTCTGTCGTTATCAAAAAAAGTTTGTCCTAAATGCCAATCGGCTGTATGTAATATTTTCATGTTATTATGCGCTTAAAATGTAAAAATAGGTAACTAAAAAGACAAAACAGGACTTGTACATTAAATAAATTTATTTATACTTGTAGTTAAAATAAACTCAACAAAAACAAAAAGAAATGAAAAAGATATTACAAATTTTATTACTTACTTTTTCAGTATTTATTGCTGCATGTACTTCAACAGATGATTTTGATGGCATTACTGGAAACGGAACTACAGTTACAATAAAATTAATTGACAGCAAAGGATTGCCTATACGAGCAATACCTGTTTATGCATTTTCTATAGAAACATGGGTGAAAAATGGTGGTGAAGCTGCCGATATGACGTTTGCTGATTTTACTGTAAAAACAAATAATAATGGTATTGCTGAATTTGGAGGCTTTGATACAGAAGTTTTTTTTAACACTGGGAACAATTTTACAAATATTTTTACTTTTGTGGTTGAATATGAAGTTGATGGAATAACATTACGTAAAATTGAACGAGCTACTTTGGTTCAAAATAGTTATAATGAATTAGTATTTACTTTATAAAAAAAGCTCCGAATTATTTCGGAGCTTTTTTATTTAATTATCATCGTGTTTTTGGCCCATCATCATCAAATAAGCTTTTAAAAAAGCATCTATTTCACCATTCATAACGGCTTCAACATCACTAGTTTCTTGTCCTGAGCGAACATCTTTTACTAATTTGTACGGATGCATTACGTAATTTCGAATTTGAGAGCCCCATTCAATTTTCATTTTATTAGCTTCAATTTCATCACGTTTGGCTTGCCTTTTCTTCAGCTCAATTTCATAAAGCTGTGATTTTAAAAGTTGCATAGCTTTGGTTTTATTATCTAACTGCGAACGCGTTTCGGAGTTTTCAATAATAATTCCGGTAGGGTGGTGACGTAAACGCACGGCAGTTTCTACCTTATTTACGTTTTGTCCGCCTGCGCCAGATGAACGCATGGTTTCCCATGAAATATCAGATGGCGAAATATCAATTTCTATAGAATCATCGGCTAACGGATAAACGTAAACGGATGCAAACGAGGTGTGACGCTTCCCGTTGCTATCAAACGGAGAAATACGTACCAAACGATGTACACCGTTTTCTCCTTTTAAATAACCAAAGGCATAATCGCCTTCAAATTCTAAGGTTACGGTTTTTACCCCAGCAACTTCTCCTTCTTGAAAGTTAAGTTCTTTAATTTTAAAACCTTGGCTTTCGCCCCACATAATATACATACGCATCAGCATAGAAGCCCAATCGCAAGATTCGGTTCCGCCCGCCTCCGGCAGTAATTTGTAAAACGGCACTCAGTGCATCCCCTTCGTCAGAAAGCATGTTTTTAAACTCCAGGTTTTCTATATGTGCTATAGTTTCTTGATATTGTGTTGTAACATCTTCTTCAGTTGCATCCCCATCTTTAAAAAACTCCATCAAAACTTGAAGTTCTTCATTCATGGCAACTGCTTTTTCGTAATCTTCTACCCATTTTTTCTTAGAGCGAATGTTTTTTACGATAAGTTCGGCTTGTTTGGGATTATTCCAAAAATCGGGAGCAAAGGTTTGCTCTTCTTCATTCGTTATCTCAATTATTTTGCGATCCACGTCAAAGATACCTCCTTAACGCACCAAGACGCTCAATAATGTTTTTCAGTTGTTCTGAATTTACCATATATTAGTTGTAATTTTACTTCTAACAAAAATAGTCAATACTTTTTAATATTATGGAAATAAATTTAACAAGTGATACGGTTACCAAACCTTCTCAAGAAATGTTGGCTGCTATGATGCGTGCCGAAGTTGGGGATGATGTTTTTAGCCAAGATCCAACAGTAATTACCTTACAAAATACTGTTGCTAATTTATTTGGAAAAGAAGCAGCTTTGTTTTTTCCTTCAGGAACAATGGCTAATCAAGCCGCAATAAAATTACATACTCAACCTGGTGAGCAGCTTATTTGTGATCATTTGTCACATGTTTATTTGTTTGAGTCGGGGGGAGCAGCGTTTCATAGCGGGGTAACTTGCGGAACGGTTGTTGGAAATCGCGGTATGATTACCGCAGAACAAGTTTTGGGTAGAATTAATGATCCGAAAGCTTTTTACGAACCTAAATCGGCATTGGTTTGTATTGAAAACACAACAAATAAGGGCGGTGGTGCATGTTATGATGTAGATGAACTTTTAAAAATTAAACAAGTTTGCATCAACAACAATTTAAAATTGCATTTAGATGGTGCCCGATTATGGAATGCCTTGGTAGCTAAAAAACAACATCCTAAAACATTTGGTGATATTTTTGATACTATTTCAGTTTGTTTTTCTAAAGGTTTAGGTGCTCCGGTTGGATCTATGTTAATAGGTGATGCAGAAACTATTCAACGTGCCATTCGCGTTAGAAAATTGATGGGCGGTGGAATGCGACAGGTTGGGTATTTAGCAGCCGGTGCTTTGTATGCTATTCAGCACAATGTTTCAAGATTGGCTCACGATCATGAAAGAGCGAAAGAACTTGGCGCTTGTTTAGCTGCTTTAGATTGGGTTGAGAAAGTGGAAGAAATTGAGACGAATATCGTTATTTTTTCTACCAAACCGCAAGTAGATTATTTGCATGTTATTGAAGCTTTAAAACAGCAAGGCATTTACATTAGTGCTTTAGGAGCTAATACGCTACGCATGGTTACCCATTTAGATTATACGGCAGAAATGCATCAGATTGTATTGCTTAAATTACAGCAGCTTTTTTAAAATAAGAAAAACGGATTGTCAATTTTTTTGACAATCCGTTTTAAGGAATTTATAGTAAGTAGTTTTCGTGAGTTCAGTTGTATTACATGCCCATCATTTCTTCTCCGCCACCCATTTCTTCATTGTTTCTAAAACGTTCTCTTTCGTTTTTAGGGCGGTTAAAACGGTAAGTAAATGTTAGGTTTACTTGTCTTTCTCTCCATTGCATTTCTGAGTTAGAAATAACAGTATCTAAATTGGTTTCAAATCTGCGTTTTCTTGAGTTAAATAAATCTTGTACGTTTAAAGCAATTGTTGCTTTGTCTTTCAATACATCTTTACTAAAGCCAATATTTACACCTGTTTCAGATTTTACTTTTCCTTGTGCACGATCTTGTGGTGCGCGGTACGAAATGTTAGTTTGCCAATCTATTTTACCTGGTAAAGTTACTTTAGATGTTAAACGTGCACTTGCACCAAATGTATTGTTATCAAAATTTTGAGTAATAGATTCGCCTAAAAAGTTAACATAGGTATAATCACCTTTAGATTCGCTTCTGTAAACGTTAATGTTTGCGTTTAAACGCCACCATCTAAATGGGTTGTACATAGCATTAACTTCAGCTCCGTAACGATATTCGGTTGCTAGGTTAATCGGTGAACTTAAAATAACCGGAACACCATCTACAAAAGCACCCGATTCACGCGATACAAATTGATACGCGTTTTCTGTATGGTTTAAATAAGCTGATGCGTTAAAGTTTACTTTTCCAAACTTGGTCATATAACCTAAATCAAAAGAATTGGTTTTAGAAGGATCTAAATCTGGATTACCTTGAAATAAATTAATGTTTGATGAATAGTTAGAAAACGGATTTAGCATGCGCCCTCTAGGACGATTAATTCGGCGGCTGTAGCTTACCGAAACGTTAGATTTTTCGTTTAATTCATAAGCTAAAAATGCACTTGGGAAAAAATCGTTGTAACGTTTGGTGTTGTAGTTCTGAGAAATTAATTCGTTTACGTTAATTTTAGAATCTTCCCAACGTAAACCTACCAAATAAGAAAACTTGTTGATTTTAGAACCAAATTGCGAATACAACGCATTTACAGTTTCTATGTACTGAAACGTGTTTGTATATCGGGTATTTGTTACCCAATTTCCGGCACTTAAAGAATCAACCTGAAAATCGGTTGTCATGTTCGAATAACTTCCACGATATCCTGCTTCAAACTGAGAATTTTCGCCAATTGGTAAAACATAATCTACCGTTCCAATCATGCGTCGTTGTTTTTCGTCACTTAAGGTACGTTCGTTTAAAATTTTATTTAACGCTGTACCATTGGTAACGTCTAAAATTGTTGCCATATCGTTTTCAAAGCTTGAAGATGCAGCACCATCAATAATTAATTTATGGCCGTCTTTAGCAAAGCGAGTTTCTAAACGCGTGTTGTATTCAACACCTTTACGGGTAGTTTCAGTATTAGAATCACGGTTACGTAAATAATTTAGAACTCCGTTTGTATCATAATTGTTATAATCAACACGATTAGAACGGTTACCGTTTTGGTTTCTAAACATTACGCTGTTTGTCCAAGTAATATTATCGGTTAAAAATAAATCTAAACCAAAGTTTACATTATTGCCTTCGTTACGGCGTTTTGTTTTGCTTTTTTCGTCCATAAAATAAGCAATATCACCGTTACCGTCTAAATAAGCTGAATTGGTGCTTGAGTTACCTGGCGAATTGCTTTTGTTGTACCCACCACCAGCAAAAAAGTTGTATTTTTCACCTTTTACGTTAATGTTCCCGTTAAAACGTGTGTTTTCTGGCGTTCCTGCAGTTACAGAAACTGATCCGTTAACGCCTTGTCCTTTTCCTTTTTTAAGTACAATGTTTACAATTCCGGCTCCACCTTCAGCCTCATATCTTGCTGATGGGTTGGTAATTACTTCAACTTTAGAAATTGCATCCGCAGGTAAAGTTCTTAAAACATCAGCAACGTTTCCGGTCATTCCAGATGGGCGTCCGTCAATTAAAACAGTAACGTTATCGTTACCACGTAACGAAACATTTCCGTCTTGATCTACAGCTAATGAAGGAACGTTGTCTAAAACTTCGCTCGCTGTACCACCTTTTACGGTTGCATCATCGGCTACGTTATATACTTTTTTATCTAGTTTAATTTCAACCATTGGTCTTTCAACGCTAATAACCACTTCTTCTAACAATTGGTTATCTTCAGCAACATAAATGGTTCCTAGGTTAATATCTTTAACCACCGCACGATTGTTAATTTCGGTTGTTTCAAAACCTAAAAATTCAATTTTAATGTTGTAATTACCAGGAAATACGTTTAAGGTAAATTCTCCTTTTTCATTGGTAATAATACCGTCGCTGATGCTTGGGTTTTGAATACTTTGTGCAATAGCACTGGCATATTCTAAGGGTTGATTGGTAGATTTTTCTACTACTTTTCCAGTGATTTTTACTTTTTGTGCCTGAGAAACAGCAGGAATACTAATCAGGAATAAAAAAGTAAAAAATAACTTCAATAAATTCTTCATTATAAATTAGGGTGTTTGGTATTTATAGTTTAGACAACATTTTTTAACAAAGGTTTAATCTTGTTTTGTTAAATAAATGTTAACTATAAAATTTCTTTAATTTTTTTGGTAGGTCGGGCTATTATTGCTTTGTTTTGGTTTATTACAATTGGTCGTTCTATTAATTTGGGGTTCTCAGCTAAGGCTGTAATAATTTCAGCATCTGTTAAATTTTGATTTTTATAATTTTCAATCCAAATTTTTTCTTTAATACGCACCAATTCAATAGGTTTAATATTAAGTTTTTTTATTATTTCTTTTAACTCCTTTTCATCTAAAGGTTCGTCTAAATATTTAACTACTTCGTACGGCACTTGCAATTCGTCTAAAAAACAAATACCATCTCTTGATTTTGAACAGCGTGGGTTGTGATAAATTTTTAACATGATTTTTTTTATTTCAAAAATAGGAATATTGCTTATATTTATTGACTTTAAACTTAATCAACCCTAAAATAGTATGTACATAGAACAATTAAAAAAGCAAAAGGTAAATCAGGTTGCTTATCTTCTAGCCATTATTTCTTTGGTTTTATTTTTTGGAATGAGCGTAATTTCTTCTTTTACGTCTGATTCTGATATCAACGCACAAATTCAACAACTTATAGAACAAGTTGGTAAAACTGGTACTTTTGTGTTTTTGGTTTTGCCTTTAAGTTTGTTGTGTGCATTTTTATTGTTGTGGGTAAAGTTTGTTAATCGACAAAGCATTACCAGCTTAACGACAGCCAGAAAAAAAGTTGATTGGGGACGTATATTTTTTATGTTCGGGCTTTGGGGGGTGTTTTTGGTGGTTTCAACCTTAATAACGTATTGGATTTATCCAGAAGATATTATTTTACAATTCAATTGGAGCGCTTTTATTCCATTTGCCATTGTTGCTTTGGTTTTAATCCCGTTTCAAATTGCATTTGAAGAATATTTTTTTAGAGGATATATGATGCAGTATATTGGCTATAAAACCAACAGTCGTTTTATTCCGTTGTTTATTACCTCGGTTTTTTTCGGATTGGTACATTTAAGTAACCCCGAAATAGGGGAGTTGGGATACTGGTTTGTACTTTTTTATATTGCAACCGGATTTGTTTTAGGCATTATGACCTTAATGGACGATGGTTTAGAATTGGCCCTTGGTTTTCATGCCGCGAATAATTTAGTTGGTGCTTTGCTTATTACTTCCGACTTTTCTGTTTTTCAAACCGATGCCATTTTTAAAGATGTTTCTACATCCCAAAGTTTTCTAACTTTGTTGTTACAATTGGCGGTAATTTATCCTATTTTACTATTTATATGTGCTAAAAAGTACAAATGGAGCCATTGGAAACAAAATTTATTTGGTAAATTAGCCTCATAATTACAAATACAATGCATCAAAAATATATAAATTATGTACATCCAACTTTTAGCTTAAACGGTGAAAAGTTGGATGTTTTTGCTTTACACCATAAAGCCGAACAACTTTTACAAAGTAAAGAAGAAGCTTTTGTAAAGCTTGGTCAGCTTATTGTAGAATGGTTTAATTCTAATGATTATACAGAAATTACAACTTCAGGCACAACCGGTACGCCTAAATTGATACAAATTCCTAAAAAAGCCATGGTCGAATCTGCGCTGGCTACCGGAGCATATTTTAATGTTCCCGCCAAATCTAAAGCTTTACATTGCTTACCGGTGCAATATATTGCAGGTAAAATGATGTTTATTCGTGCCATTTTATTAGGTTGGGAGCTAACTTATGTTACGCCAAGTTCTAATCCGATGCAAGGTCAAACCGAGGTTTTTGATTTTGTTGCTATGGTTCCGTTACAAGTAGAAAATGCTTTGCAACAAATGCATCAAATTAAAAAAATAATTATTGGTGGAGCTAAAGTAAATACCGATTTAAAAAAGCATTTGCAACATATTACAACAGCGGTTTACGAAACTTACGGGATGACCGAAACTGTAACGCATATTGCAGCCAAGTTAGTTAGCGAAACCAATTACCAAGCTTTACCCAATGTTTATTTTAGTACCGATGCGCGCGGTTGTTTGGTAATTGATGCACAACGCGTAGCTAACGAGCCGGTTGTTACTAACGATGTGGTAACTTTGCTTTCTGAAACTGAGTTTGAATGGTTAGGCCGAGCTGATAATGTTATTAATTCGGGCGGAATTAAAATTTTTCCGGAAAAGGTTGAAGAAAAATTGGAACCTTTTATTTCTTCTCGTTTTTTTGTGGCAGGAATTCCTGATACTAAACTAGGATTTAAATTAATTTTGGTGGTTGAAGGCGATTTTTATGCCCTTAACTTAGATGCAATTACTACGTTAAATAAATACGAAGTGCCAAAACAAGTTTATTTTGTACCTCAGTTTTTAGAAACCGAAACATCTAAAATAAAGCGTGCCGCAATTATACAACAACTTAATCTGTAAATAATTTATCTACTGTAGCATTACCACTACCGCCAAAAAAAAGGTATAAAAGTAAAATAAAGATTAAGCTGCATAATAGCATATCATTACTTAAAAAATTATGATTTAAAAAGGCGAGTATAAAAGTAATAACTAGTAAAAAAATGCTAAAAGCCAATTGTTTTTTAGTTTTAATTCCAAAAAGGAGTAAAACCCCTAAAATTAAATACACAATAGAAAACAAATAAATTACAGAAAACGAAAAAAACAAACTACTTTCTGTTACGTTTTTAGGAACTAGAAAAGAGCCATCAATTATAAATAGCATAGCACGTGTTATTAATAAAATACCACATAAAATTCGAATAAAATCTTTAAAGCAAAACGCGGCAAATATTGTTTTAAAATTCATGCTGTTTTATTTTAGATACTTAAAAATACATGATATTTACAGAATAAAATAATTGCATCGATAAACAACCTTTATTTACGATTAATAAACAGTAAATGTGTGAAAGTTGCGTAATATTGTTATCTTTTTGGCAACTAAGGGGTTAAATTAATTGCGAATCGCAGCTTAGTTTTGACAAATGTTAATGTTGCTAAAAATCTTACAAAAAGTAAGTTTAAGTAAAATATAAAAGTAGTTTTAAAGTTATAGATAGAAATTAATACATGTTATGATTGAGTCATTAATTAAAATTTTAGAAAGCTGGGAAATTGATATAAAAAGCATTCTTGCTAAAATTATTATTGGATCCGTAGTTTTTCTGATCTTTTATATTTTAGGCCGAATTTTTAAGCATTTATCGTATCGCTTAAATTCGAAGCTTTTAAGTAAACACCCCGATTTACAGACTATATTTTCTGCGGTTATTTACTACTTTTTTCTGTTAGTAGGAATATATTTATTTTTACAAATAGTTGGTTTAGAGCAGTATTTTACAAAAATACTTGCAGGTGCAGGAATTGTAGGTATTATTGCTGGTTTTGCACTTAAAGATATTGCATCAAATGCTTTTTCGGGCATGTTATTGTTTATAGAAAAACCATTTAAAAAAGACGATTGGGTGCAATTAGATGGCCAATTTGGTAAAGTAACACATATTGGTTTACTAACTACCATAATGGCAAACAGATCTGGGCAAGAAGTTTTTATTTCTAACCAATTAATTTATAGCGGATCGTTCATTAATTATTCGGTATATAAAAGGCGTAGCATTAAAATTCAGGCAAATGTTTTGCAATATCCTGACATAGCTGGTTTCAAATCTTTGTTGCTAGCAGAAATTAAAAATGTTACACAATATATTCCTGGAACTGATATTCAGCTTTACGTTTTATCTTTAGGGATTAACAATAGCTTTACTTTTGAAGTTTATTATTGGGTTTATTTTGAAGAAGAATTGCAATTTATGAACGCAGTAAGCGATACCATTTTAATAATGGATAAAATTTGTAAAGAAAATAAAATTAACATCATCAATACCAAATGGATTTCGGATGAAGATAATACCACATCTTCTGGTGATTATGGTTCAGGCGGATAATAAACATTACTGATTACGATGCAAAAATTATTAAAATTAGAACAAGTTGGACAGCTTATGCTTGCTATTTTTTTATACCAACAATTACATACAAGTTGGTGGTTGTTTTTAGGCTTGTTTTTTTTACCCGATTTATCAATGCTAGGTTACGGCATCAATCCTAAAATTGGCGCTTATGTGTACAACTTTTTTCATAGTAAATTTGTAGCAATTTTTTGCTTGCTTATTGGTTTTTATGCCGAATGGCAACCCTTATACATTACCGGAATAATTTTATTTGGTCATGCAAGTTTTGATCGTATTTTAGGATATGGCTTAAAATATGCCGACGCATTTGCACACACGCATTTAGGTTTTATTGGTAAAAATCATAAAAAATAAAAGTTACGTAATGCGTAACTTTTTTTATTTGCATTTACTGCTGTTTTTTTACTAATAAGATACGATATCATGCATTTTTGTTTGCGTATTTTTTTTGTAAATTATTAAAAATTTTATATTTTAATAAAAATCCGATTTTAAAATATTTTGCGTAATAATATACACAACAACGCGTTTTAAATTATGTAAACTACTTGTTAAATTTTTTTTAAGTTTTTACATAAATTAATTTTTTTTGTTTGATATGTTGTTTATTATTAAGTGAAAAGCTAAAAGGATTTTTTCTTTTTAGCTTTTTTGCGTTTTAAAATCAACTAAAAATATACATTTTATGAGTGATAAAAAATTTAACATAGCCATTTTAATAGATGGCGATAATGCACAAGCCAAACTTTTAAAAGAAACCATTGAAGAGGTTTCTAAATACGGAAAAGCAACTGTGCGCAGAATTTATGGCGATTGGACATCGAACGTAATGAATTCTTGGAAAGATTTAATTAATCAACATTCTATCAATCCTATTCAAAAATTTTCGTACACCACCGGAAAAAATTCTACCGACGGTGCTTTAATAATTGATGCAATGGATATTTTACATAGCAAAACGGTTGAAGGTTTTTGTATTGTATCGAGCGATAGCGATTATACCGGTTTAGCCAAGCGCATTCGCGAAGAAGGTTTGTTTGTTATGGGAATTGGCGAGAAAAAAACGCCTGAAGCTTTTGTAAAATCATGCGATATTTTTACTTATACCGAAAACTTTACGCCTAAAAAACGTGAAAAAGACGAACAAAACAAAGCAACAACCGTTGCGGTAACAGAGAAGAAGGTAGAAAAAAAGAAATCGAATATTTTGAATGATAAAGATTATGAAACCATTTCTAAAGCTTTTGATATTTCTACAAACGATAATGATATTGCATACATTGCTCAGGTTGGTACCAATATCCGAAAAATAGATCCGAGTTTTGATGCGCGTGCTTATGGCTACAATTCGCTTTCTAAATTGTTTGAAAATTTGGATGATTTTGTTGTGATTAAAAATGAAGTTGGTGAGCTAAACCATCCGTTGGTTAAAAGAAAATAGATTTTATCATATTCGAATAACTAATAACATTATTTAATGATATCGAATCCTTTTAAAGATAAGTTTATGAAACTTTTTAATAGTTTATTGTCTTTGCTTTTATTAGTTATGAGCTCTTGTTCTGACAAAGGAAACATAGAAATAGCTGTTGAGAATAAAGAACCCTTAAGTTTTAATGATGTGCTTAATGTTGTTTTCTATAACACTTCAGTCAACGATTTAAAATTCAAAATTAAGAATGACAGCATTATAAATACCCATTCTGATGAAAACTTTATTTACTACAAAATTTTTGACGAATCTTATAATGAAATCCTGAAAGAAAATATTCATTTTACAGGAGGTGATTACATTTATTATGAATACATAAATTATCCTGACTCACTAAATATTTATCTAGAAAAGGCTAAAAGAGCAAAAATAGAACGTTTAAAAAGGATAAAAAATCATCAAATAAATTATACTATAAAACCTAATGAAAAAATTAGCCTTTCTTTAAAATTGGAAAGACTTGAAGAAGATTTTACAGAATATGATTCTGATCATTACTTCTATCATATACATTTTGATGAGAGTAAAATACATTATATTGCTTTTTATTATAGAGGCGAAATAATAACCTTAAATAATACTAATAAAGAACAGATAATTGAAGTCCAAACTTTAATCTCTCCGTACTATCCACTGTAAATCGTCAGCAAAAAGTGGACACATAAAATAGAAAAGTTAAGATAGTGTTTAAACGAAAAACATTACTTTTAATTATGGCTACATCTAAAAAGAAAACTCCAGAAAAGTTTGTAAAAGATATTCGCAACAACACGCGTCGAATCTTTACAGCAGAACAAAAGATTTTAATCGTTATGGAAGCCTTGCGAGCCGAAATCTCTGTATCAGAGTTATGTCGAAAGTATAGCATCTCTCAATCTCAATTCTATAAATGGAATAAAGAGTTTTTAGAAGCAGGTAAAAAAAGGTTATCTGGCGATATTACACGTGAAGCAACTAGTGATGAAGTTTCTGATTTGCGTAAAGAAAACCTGCGTTTAAAAGAAATTATAGCTGACTTAGTGGTTCGTTATGATATTGTAAAAAAAACCTCGGATTCGTTGGATTAAAAAATAAATTCGGGAGATACATGCGATTAACAGCTAGTGAAAAATATGAAATAATCCAAATAGTTACTCGCTCAGAAATTGGCGTAAAGCGGACCCTACAAGAGTTTGGTATTGCCAGAAGTACCTTTTACAAATGGTATGCGAGTTACCTGGAAAATGGATTTAAAGGACTTGAACCCAAGCATCAGACCGTATATCGAAAATGGAACAGTATTCCTGAATCACAAAAAGATGTACTAGTTGAGCTAGCCTTGGATTATCCAGAGTTATCCGCTAGAGAATTAGCTTTTAAAATGACCGATGAGTTGGGCGTCTACATTTCAGAATCGAGTGTTTATCGCATTTTAAGACAAAGAGATTTGTTACCAGCCCCTAGTCATATTTTAATTGAAGCCGCGAATGAGTTTAAAGATAAAACTAATTTTGTTCATCAAATGTGGCAGACTGACTTTACTTATTTTAAGATAATTGGTTGGGGATGGTATTATTTAAGTACAATTTTAGACGATTACAGCCGCTATATCATTCATTGGGAGTTATGCAGCTCAATGAAGGCTGAAGATGTAAAAAGAACCGTCAAAACGGCTATTGAAAAGGCAAAGTTAAAAACCAAACAAAAGCCTAAGTTGCTTTCTGACAATGGACCGTGCTACGTATCAAATGAACTGAGTGATTACTTAAAAAACACGCAGAAAATGAAACATATTCGAGGTAAACCACTACACCCACAAACGCAGGGAAAGATTGAAAGATACCACAGAACAATGAAAAACGTTATGAAATTAGATCATTATTACCATCCTGAAGAATTAATACAAGCATTAGAAAAGTTCGTAGAAAATTATAACAACAGTAGGTATCATGAGGCTATAAATAATTTAACACCTGCAGATGTGTACTTTGGTAGATCAGACCAAATTTTAAAACAAAGAGAAATAATTAAAAATCAAACTTTTGCAAAAAGAAAACAACTGTATTTTAAAGAAAAAATAATACATTTATAAAACAAAAACGCTCTCTTAATTTTTTTAAACAAAGTGTCTCAATTCTTTTGACAACATACATTTTTGATTTTCATATCGAAAATTATTTTATAATTTAAAATGGTAACATATTCAAAAGAGTTGTTCACATTCAAATCCGAACGATTTGAAAAATGAGACAATTAAATTTGCTTCTTTCACACAGTTTTCAACTCTGAAGATGTTATCACAATCTTCAAGATCAAAGTTCCACTTGCTATTAGTAAGTAACATATTTAGGTGTGGCCTTAGATATTCAACCTCTTTAAGATTTTGAACGCTTGTTTTAAATACAAAAATCATGTTTTATAATTTTATAAGTTCAGTATGTGTTAATTAGTTCAGTTTAAAATGAACCTTTGATGCAAAAAAAATTATGTTCTATTCTCCCACTTGTGTATTGCTAGCATGATTTCCTTGTAGACAAAGTCTAAAAATTCAGTAACTTCCTTCAGGTCTTTATTAAATTGGGGAGTTTTAGAGGTTCGGGCTTTAAGGATCTCTTTTAGGATGATATTCAAATCGTCAAATTTTTCAAAATTCTCTTTAGTCATCTGCGTCCAGTTGTTCATTTTACAACGGAAATAACGTTTCTTATCGCCCAACTTGGTGATATATTCAATATGGTGGGTCATCATAAGTCTGTTCAATGCATTACTTGTACCGCCTTTACTTAAGTTCAGCGTTTCCATAATTTCATCAAATGTCAATTCCACCTTGTCTGCGACCAGGAAAAGTCCCCATACCCGACACTCTGCCGGAGGTAAGCCATACTTCTCGTTTAATACGCCGAATTCCTCTATGAGTTCCTTTTGCTTTTCTGTCAGGACCATCTTCAAATTAATTCTATCTTCAAATTTCTGCTGCAAGTATACGAAGGTTTTTTTAGTTCAGCAAATAATGAACTTATTGTTTTTAAAAACAGTTCCCATTTCTTTAATAAATTATTCTTCTATAATCTTTTTCCGGTGTGCAATTCCCCATTCTGTGAGATTATTAATAATTGTCTGTAGGGTCAAACCATGGTCGGTTAATTCATATTGTACGATTACAGGTTGCGTATCCAATACTGTCCGTTTAATCAATTTATTAATTTCAAGTTCTTTTAATTCTTTACTTAGCATTCGATTTGATATTCCATCAATATCATTTAAAAAATCTGAAAATCTTCTTTTGTTATAATAGCATATAGATGTTAAAATTGGGATTTTCCATTTTCCGCTTAATACGTACATGGAATCTTGCACTGCTCTCATTTCTTTCTCATGCTCTTTACTGAAATTTTCTACTTGACACTTCATAATGTTACTTTGTTACATGGATGATACTGTTATTTATCAGAACAAAGTTACTAATAATAACCATAGTTGAATACCTTTGTAGAAATAAATTTTAAAAAATATAATATGAATTTTAAAAACAAAAATGTTATCGTAACGGGTGGCAGCAGAGGAATTGGTCTAGCTACTGCCAAAGCGTTTGTAGAAGCGGAAGCAAATGTATGGATAACTGGGCGAAATGCTGAAAGCTTGAAAAATGCTGAAGCAGTAATTAATAGTCCGAATTTAAAGACCATCATATCTGATACTTCAGATTTGAAAAGTATTGCCGAATTGGCACAGAAAGTTTCCGACGGCGGAAAGAAAATTGATGTATTATTTTTAAATGCAGGAATTGCATCATTTGCTCCCATTGAGCATGCAACAGAAGCTGAATTTGATGCGCAGTTTAATACCAATGTGAAAGGAGTTTATTTTACCTTACAACATTTAATACCGCATATAGCAAATGGTGGTTCTGTGGTATTTACGTCGTCAACTAATGCTACAGCTTCAGCTTTGGGTTCTAGTATATATGCCGCAACCAAAGCAGCTTTAAATAAAATTGCTCAGGTTGCTGCTAATGAATTGGCAGACAGGAATATTCGTGTGAATATCATCAGCCCCGGACCCACTCAAACACCGGGATTGGAAAATGCAGTGCCAGCAGAAGCTAAAGAATACTTGGCATCCTTAACTGCTGTGCAAAGACTTGGGAAACCAGAAGAAATTGCAAATGCAATACTTTTTGTAGCATCGGAACAAGCAAGCTTTATTACTGGAACAGAAATTATTGTTGACGGTGGTGTTACGAACTTTATGCTGAAATAAAGAAGTATAGGTTAGTCTTAAATAAGTAAATCAGAATTATTTAGGACTAACCTTCTCAAATATCAGAGATGCAATTTGCTGAGCCAGGCTTAAACTAGTGGAACTTATCCTTCAGTTTTTACGCAAGAAATTATTCTCTTTATTAGCTGTTTGACCAAATAGTTGTTTTCTGTGCTCTTTGCCCCATTTTGATAAATTTTCTATCATTTCATGTAATTTTTGGCCGTGAGATGTCAAAGAGTACGCTACTGCTATTGGCTGAATATCTAAGACTGTTCTTTTCACAATCATATTTGTTTCCAAGTCTTTCAATTCCTTACTCAGCATCTTATTGGAAATTCCATTAACGTCACGCAATATTTCTGAAAATCGCCGGGAAGGGTGATAACACAAGCTAGCAATAATTGAAATTTTCCATCTTCCGCTCAATAAATCCATAGCATCGTGAACAGCTACTATCTCTTTCTTACACTCTTCTCTAAAATTATTTTCCATGATTATTCACTTAGTTACCCAAAAGTAACAATTACTTTTTGGAATTAAGTAACTAAAGTAAACAATTGTTTTCTAATTTTGGAAACTCTTATGTTGAATTAAATCAAACGTTATAAAAATGGTCACAAACAAAGTCTTATTAAAAACAGCCAATGAAGCACTTGAAAAAGGGGATATAGAGGGGTTCTTATCTTTTTGCACAGATGACACGGAATGGGTGTTCATCGGAGAAAAAACTTTAAAAGGGAAAGATGCTGTTAAACAGTATTTGGAAGAAGCTTATACAGAAACAACACAGTTCACAATTGAACGAATGATAGAGGAAGGTGACTTTGTTGTGCAGGTGGGTGAAATTAGTTTTGAGAATAAGAATGGTGAAGTTGAATCTTATCTCGCTTCCGATATATGGAGGTTTGAAAACGGAAAAATGGCTGAGCTAAAAGCTTTTGTCTTAAAGAATGAGAAATAAAATATAAAATTTAAAACAACAAAAATATGACACTTTTAGATAATTTAAAATGGCGTTATGCCACAAAGAAAATGAACGGGCAGTCTATCCCAGAGGATAAGTTAGTTTATATATTAGAAGCTGCTCGGCTTGCTCCATCTTCGTCAGGATTACAGCAATATAAAGTGATTGTAATCTCTGATCGTGCCTTGCTGGAAAAGATTAAACCGATAGCCTATGGCCAAGAGCAAATAACCGATTGTTCTCATTTACTAATATGGATAGCTTGGGATGGATATAGTGATGAGCGTATTTCTAATGTATTTAATGAGATGATGGACTTACGTAACTTGCCGCATGATACAATGGATGCATACCGTCAAAAACTTTTAGAGCTTTTCGAACATGAAGGCAAAGAATGGCAGGCACACCATGCTGCAAAACAAAGTTATATTTCATTTGGGATGGCAATAGCCGCCGCCGCTGAGCAGAAGGTAGACGCGACACCTATGGAAGGTTTTGATTCCGAAAAGCTGGACGAACTTCTGAAACTTAGAGAGATTGGTTACAAAAGCACGGTAATACTTCCTTTGGGTTATCGAGATGCCGATAACGATTGGCTGATAAACATGAAGAAATATCGTAAATCTAAAGAGCAGTTTGTGCTTGAAATGAGTGTCGAGGATGCTGCGGATATTGTTGTAAGCGAAAAATTTAACCTAAATGACTTAGCAACTAAATGATGCACTGTTCGATTACAGGTTTTTTCACATCTTCATAGATAAAGCAATACATTGACGTTACCTGTATATTAAACTATCCCATCTCGCTATCGATTGATACTAACTATTGTTAGAAGTAGTTTTCAAACTTGTAGGTAGAGATGGGTAGTATTTTGTTCTAAGCACTCTTTGCAACAAAGAATAATTACTGTAATTCCGTCACAATAATTTCATTTCCATCCAAATCGAAACAATGAAAAAAGCAATATTCTGGAGTTTTAATAACATCAGTTTTTAACCTTACGTTGTTATTTTTAAGTCGCTCATAGAGAGTTTCTAATTCTTGTGTATAAATCACCATTGTAGGTTGTTCGGCTGTTTGATTCCCCACACGTTCTCTTTGCTTTTTTGTATCAGCTTTTAAGAACCAAATACCTAAAGAATCAGATGGTTCGCTTCCAATATGAAGGAATCGTTGTCCTACATCTGTAGTTACATCAAAAAATCGCGTAAAGCCAAAGTTTTTTTCATAGAAATTGGCTGATTTCTCATAATCCTCTACCAGGAGAACTATTCTACCTAAATAATTTCTCATAAAAATAAAAATTAAAAAATTAATAAGATTTCGAAAACCTACAGTAAGGAATACTGTAAGATTGCTTTATCATAAAGCCTTTGATAGGCATATTCATTTTTGGGTTCAATCCAGTTGTACTCAATAAGACGCCATTCTTCAGTGTATGAATCTAATTTCAGTAGTCGAATATATTCAATTCCACATATGACATAATCCTCCCAAAACTGAAGCAAATAACCTCCATTTTCAAGATGATATTTACTCGCTTCGTTATAGTTTTTAAACCATTTGTGGATTAAGCCAATCCCATTACTCCTAAAAAGCATATCTTTTTTTACGATATGAAGTTTTAAATCTTCCCAGCGGCTATAACCGTATTCTGAGGCAATAAGATGATAGATATCTTTTAGACGAATCTCTTTTATAGAGTTTTTAATTTCCGAAGAAGTTAAATCTTGGAAGATTGGCTGATTGGAATATTCTTTTACCGAACTTTCACTGCTCGATTTAAAGTTTTTCAGTAGTAACTTGGCTTCAACTTTTAGTTGCTTGAGCCTTATTGGGCGTAATTCTTTCATAATATCCTTTTAGTTGCCATTACTCACATTTGGCGGATTTATGAAACATTTGCATACCGAAAAAAAAGGTGACGTTGTCTTTTGTGAGTATAGGCATCCTTTTATTACCTAAGGTAAACTTAGAAATAAAATTTTAATATTTAAACAATTAACACCTATCTTTTTTGAGGTTTGATTTTTCTATGAAGAAAGGGCTTTGTATTTAACAATACAAACTTCAGGGATTCATTCTTATTAGCTTTTATTTTTTGACCTTCATTTAATGCAATTTCTGAAAATCTGAAAGGGATTAACTTGAAAAATTATTGCTAAATTAGCAACGATGAAAGATTTTATAAAATACATTCAACAATTTGCCCCTCTTAATGCGCAACAAATTGAAATAATTGAAAGCAAGGGCACAGAAATAGAACTCAAAAAAGGGGGCTATTTTATAGAAGAGGGGAAAGTATTGAAACAGGTAGGATTTGTGTTGGAGGGTATATTCCGTATTTATTATTTCAACCAGAAAGGTGAAGAAATAACTAAGATATTCATTGAGGAAAACCACTTGCTTTATAATCTAAAAAATATTCCATCTAAAGAATACATACAAGCGATTACCAACTGTAAACTACTGGTGTTCTCCAACCGAGATTGGGAAGAAATTTCTGACATAATAGTCGAATGGAAAACAATAATTCAAACAATAACCAATCGGTCACTAATCCAAAAATTGGAAAAGGTAAGTCCTTTGGTTTCACAAGATGCCACTACACGTTATTTGGAATTTATTCAAAAATATCCTACTCTTGTTAATCGCATTCCATTGTCCTACATTGCTTCATATTTGGGAATTACTCAACAATCTCTTAGCAGAATAAGAAAAAATCTTTATTAATTTACTTTTTACCATATGGTAAATAAGTTCATCTTTGGTCATTTTATATTTGCTGTAACAATAAAAAAGCAAGAGAATGAACAAAACAATTTTAATCACAGGTGCTTCCTCAGGGCTAGGAAAAGCTACAGCTAAATTATTTTCCTCTAAAGGGTGGACAGTAATCGCAACGATGCGCCATCCTGAGAACGAGACAGAACTAACACAGTATCCAAATATCCAACTTTTGAAACTCGATATCAGTAATAGTGAGCATATTGAGGAAGTAGTCGCTCAAGCAGAAAAAATCAGTCCAATAGATGTATTGTTTAACAATGCGGCCTATGGACTGATGGGACCCTTTGAAGGGGCATCCAACGAACAGTTAGGAAAACAAATTAACACCAATTTTTTAGGGACAATCTTGGTTACCAAAGCATTTCTCCCTCATTTTAGGAAAAGAGGAAGTGGAACAATTATTACCGTTACTTCCTCTACCGCAAACATACCTTATCCGTTTGTAGCTGTATATGCTGCTACAAAATCAGCCTTAGAAACTTGGACTGAAGGATTGAGTTATGAATTGAACCGATTTGGTGTGAATATTAAAACAATTGTGCCTGCCTATATGCAAACCAATTTTGGTGGTAATGCGGAAATGGTTTCTCATTCAGCATATGAAGATACCTTCAACCAATATTTCAGAGCTATGCGGGAGGACGCTAGTTTAAAACGGGATACGCCGGAACTAATTGCAAATGTTGTTTACGAAGCAGCTACGGACAATAAGAATCAATTACACTATCTTGCAGGTGACCTTGCTACCGAAGAGTATAATTGGCTAAAAAAAGAAGGAATTGAAAAGACAATGAACGAAATGAATAAGCGTTTTTTCTAAACTAAGAATAAGTTTTTTCTTTTTAAACTATATTAATTTCCTTATGCACTTTTCCATTATTCACAGGATAATGGAAAAGTGTTATTATTTCTAGCGTTGTAAAGCCTATCATTTTTGTCAAAATCTTTAAACGAACCGCCCATACAGTTAGGTATTGTTTTTTATTCCTATGTGATCATGAGAATTAGCTTTAGAATTCTAATTTTTGATTGAGGAATATTGGCTATTATACAAATGGATTTCCAATTACTCAATCCCTTGAACAATTCTTTTTCTATGTTGATATCCCCATTTCTCCATAGCTACCAAAACATCATTTAAACTGTAACTATATTCGGTCAATTCATATTGTACCGTTATAGGTTTGGTATCGCAGACTTTTCTGCTGACCAATCCGTTCATTTCCAATTCTTGCAATTCTTTCGACAAAATACGAGGGGAAATTCCCGCTTCTCTCGACAATTCATTAAACCCTTTTTTACCGCTTCGTAACACCGAAATCAGGATTAACTTCCATTTACCGCCTACTATATCAAGTGTATCACGTATTGCCAAATTAGCTTTTGCACAACTTTCTATCGTATGTTCTTTCATATACTATTCTTTTTGTAAGTACTATCCTTTTTGTAACAGATAGCAAATGTATAGTATTTATCCGGAACTTTGCTGAAGAATAATAAAATATTAAAAATTATGTCACAAAAAGCAATCAAAATTACGGGATGGGGAATGACCATCGTTTTAGCACTTGTGTTTACAATGAGTGCTTTTATGAAACTCACGCAAAACGAAACGGCCTTGGAACAAGCTTCTTCTATTGGCCTTGATGCTTCCACGTATCAGTTTATTGGGGTTATTGAAATCATCTCGCTGATACTCTTCATTATTCCAAGAACTGGAGTTTTGGGAGCAATGCTGTTAGTAGCTTATTTGGGCGGTGCTATCGCCACACATTTGCAACATCAACAACCGATAGCAATGGCGGTTATTTTTCAGACGCTGCTTTGGATTACGGCGTTTATTCGTTTCCCCGAACTGAAGCAAAGGATTTTTCAAACTAATAAAGCACAACAATCATGATACGCAGAAATATTTCAAAAATAACCCAAAACCATTGGCATAATGGTTTTTTGGGAACAGGACATCGTGCAATGGCGGTATTGGACGGTGTACCTTACAAAGACAGCGACCCTTTTATTTTGTTTATGGACGACAGCCTTAACCTTCCTGGTGGAGAACCCGTAGGAGGAGCACATCCACACGCTGGGTTTGAAACCTTAAGCTTGGTTTTGGAAGGCAATGAAAAAGATTGGAAAACGGGAAGTTTTGAACTAATGACCGCCGGAAAAGGCATTATCCACACCGAAGAAATCACTTCCAAACAAAAACTTCGTATGCTGCAAGTGTGGTTGGTACTACCGCCCGAAAAGCGATACGCTCAACCTTTCTTACAAAGAATGCTATTGGAAGAGGTACCCAAAATTAAAACCGATACATACGAAATTCGTGTGTATAGCGGAAGCAGTAACGGATTGATTTCGCCATTAAAAAACCATACGCCATTTACTTTGGTGGACTTTAGGTTAGAAGAAAAAGCTGTGGTAACACAAGAAATTCCATCGCACTACAATGGTTTGGTATATGTATTAAAAGGCAGTGTTAAAGCAGGCGACAAAATTATCAATGCCGAACAGGCAGGTTGGCTTGAAAAAATCACAGAAAATGGTGAGAGCGAATTACAATTTGAAGCATTGGTAAACGATACACATTTTGTGTTGTATGCAGGACAACCGCATAATGTTCCTGTGGTTCATCACGGACCTTTTGTAGCAGACACAATGGAAGACATCGCACAGATGTATCGAGATTTTCGTCAGGGAAAATTTCCGCATTTGAACGATTTGCCAAGCATTCAGAAAATATCCTATACTTCACAAATAAGTAATTGAAAACAATGTTTAGCGTTTTAAAGTTACTTTGTCGCGCTGGAGTTAGCAATTTACTAAAAGAACGGGAAAGGGAGTGAATTGCGCAAAACCGCCTGATATGTAAAGGTTGCTATAGCTATTGTATACTTCAGGCGGTGCATCCTGCGCAAGGATGTGAAGAAATGAGCGAAACTGATTTATCACATTCATTCATTTATAAGGTTCAGTTCTCTCAATATGAGGTCAACAATCTCCGTTCTGGCGTTTATAAAATGCTCATAGTCTATGGTTTTGGATTGAATACAATTTGCAAAATAATAGACATTGGTTTTTGTTTCTATGTAACCTACATACCAACCAATATTTTGATTGTCTTGCTGCCCCAAACCTGTTTTTGACCTTACAACAAAATCTGCACTTTCATTTGATACCATTATCTTTTTCAGAATATCAATGGATCGCTTTGAAAAAGGTAGCTGGTAATTATGAATTCTCCTTAAAAAATCAACTTGCTGTTTAGGAGTAATACGAAGTCCTCCACTCAACCAAAAACGATCAATACCGCCTGAGGTATTTGCATTGCCATATTGTGCTTTATTCAGCCAGTCTTCCATCTGTGAAGCGCCAATAGTTTTAGCAAGTTCTTGATAATACCAAACGGTAGAATTTTTAAATGCATTTTTTAGATCATGGTCTTTATTCCAAATAGGTAGTTGCCTTTCTACACTGTCCCAATTAATGATATGGTTTTCATCCTCTATATTACCCGTTTCGAGACCAATCAGTGAGTGACAAATTTTAAAGGTAGATGCGGGGGTAACTGCCTGATCAGAAAGAGCCGGATTGTACACTAGATATTTGTCTGCTTCCTGGTCGTATAAAACGAAGGTGCCCTCTACGTTAAATTGATCATAGTATTTTTTTAAATGACTTTGAACCTCGATGTGCTGAGCTTTTACAGTCAGATAAGGACTTAACAAGAAAGAAGTTAGGATAATTAGGATATTTCTGCTGTTAATCATCATTATTGCTTACATTAAATTATTATTGCATTTGTTTTTTCGCATTTTGCGTGATCAGCAGAAAGCGAAACCAAATTTATACATAATATGTCTAGTGAGTACCTAAATTTAAGTATAGAAACGCTACTTTTATTCTCATCAATGAATCTTAAGCCACCAATTCTCTAGTCGGGTAATGTTAGCATAAAATCAAGAATATCTTGCGCAATTTCCTTTACATGAGTTTCTAACGCAAAATGTCCTGTATCGTAAAGCTTGACAATTGCATCTGGTATATCTCTTTTGTAAGCTTTGGCACCTTCTGGAAGAAAATAAGGGTCTTTATCTCCCCAAGCTATCAAAGCCTTGGGCTGGTATTCTCTGAAGTATTTTTGAAATTCTGGATAAAGATCCACGTTATGTTTGTAATCATATAATAAGTCAAGTTGTTTTTCGTCAGATCCTGGCCGATCAAGAAAGTATTGGTCCAGTGTATATGCTTCAGGTGCAATTAATTCAGGATTTTCGACCCCGGTAAAATATTGAAACCTGAGCTCTTGCTCTTTTACAAATCCTCTTAGCGCATCCCTATCCTTTTCTGAGTTGCTAATCCAATATCTTTTTACTGCATCCCATGCAGTACCCAATCCTTCTTCATAAGCGTTGCCATTCTGCGATATAAATCCTGTTATTTTTTCTGGGTTTGCCATCATTAAGCGATAGCCCGTAGGTGCACCGTAATCAAATACATATACTGCAAACCTTTTGAGTTCCAAAGTGTCGATAAATGCCTGCATCACGTTAGTAAGGTTATCAAACGTGTAATCGAAATTTTCCCTTTTAGGAGAGTCTGAATAGCCAAATCCGGGAAGATCAGGAGCTATAACATGATACTTTTTATTCAAAATCGGAATAAGACTTCGAAACATATGTGATGATGTGGGATAGCCATGGAGAAGTAGTATTACTGGAGCGTCCTGTGGTCCAGACTCCCGATAGAAAATATTATGTCCGGCTGCATTTATTGTGCGATAGTAAATGTTACGCTCTGTGTTTTCTGTTTGTTTTTTTAGAGTCACTTTAGATTGTGCCATAATATATGGATTTAGTATTAAGGTTGATATGACAAGTATGCTTGTCACAGAAAATTTATTTGTTTTATTTCTCATACTACAAATTTATAGGCTATATTTGATTGTTAAAAATGATTTATTACGATATCAAATATCACAATTTATGATTTATGAACATTAATGATCTGAAATTATTTATGGCGGTTGCTTTTCATGGTAATTTTACCAAAGCTGCAGAAGCGTCTTATACTGTACAATCGAATGTAACAGCAAGGATAAAAAGTCTGGAAGAAGAGTTTGATACGAAATTGTTTTTGAGAACTTCTAGAAAGGTTGAACTTACCTCAGAAGGGGAGACACTACTACATTATTCCAAGCAAATTATTAACTTAATTGAAGAGGCAAAAATATCCATCGGAAAAAACGACATAGTTAATGGTCAAATTAAAATAGGCTTTCTAGAAACTACAATGGCTCATAAAGGACCTAGCATTGTCCACGAAATGGCTGACAAATTTCCTCTGATTGATCTTCATTTAACTTCAAGTATGCGTGATACGCTAATTGATAGCGTGTTAAACTACAAATTAGACGCAGCATTTATACCGCGCCGGTATACAACGAAGAGCTGAAACAGATTCATGTTAATGACGAGCGTATTGTCGCCGTAACGCCAATCTTTGTTAAAAATCTCGAAGATTTGCTAGAACAACCTCTTATGAAAGCAATTGTGTTTGATCAAGGTTGCTTTTTCAGAGCTCGATTGGAAGCTTGGCTGATAAGCCATAACATTATGAATTATCATAAAACGGTCATTAACTCCATAGAAGGAGTTGTCAATTTCATAGAATCTGGAATTGGTTTTAGCTTTCTGCCTGAAGAAATTGTATCAACCTTTTATAGTGGAAGGAAAATTAAAACACATGCTTTACCTAAAGAAATTGGGGCTGTCAAAAACGCCCTAATCTATCGTAAAGAGAGTGTATCCTCTCCTGTGCTCAAAGCGTTTATTAGTCTGTTTACATAATGAAATCTTGTAAAATGTATGATATACTGAAGAACCATATCGAAAAAATTATTTCCCTTACAGATTCCGAATTTGAATTTGTAGCTTCTTTGTTCACTCCAAAAGTCTATAAAAAAGGACAGTTCATCTTCCACGAAGGAGAGTATCTTACTAAGAATTTCTTTGTATGTAAAGGCTTATTAAAGCTTGTATATAATGATTCCGATGCGCGCGAACATATTGTTTCTTTTGCTATGGAGGATTGGTGGGAAACTGATTTTGAAGCATTTTATACACAGAAAAAAACAACCATGTCACTCATATGTCTAGAAGATACGGATGTATTATTTATTACCTATGATGACTACAAACATCTCTGCAATGCCTTGCCCAAAATAGAACATTTCTTTTTGGAAAAAGCGTACTTTGGATTTATCGCCGCACAAAAACGAATTCTTTCCGCCCTTACCTTGAACACTGCGGAGCGTTATCGTCAGCTGATCGAACGATATCCTAACTTAATCCAACGGGTACCCAAATCTCAATTGGCGGCTTATCTGGGTGTTTCTCGAGAAACATTAAGCAGGATATCGATCTAAAATCCAATCCATTAGCTTTTCTCGACAGCTCACAACTCATTCCCTCTATATAGCCTACTGTTTTTCTTTATTGCATATTTAAACTTCAACGTGTGACATACATCACTCCATAATTGTGATTTAGATCAACAGGGAGTGTCAAAATTGGAAACTAACTTTGCACTAAGCAATTAAAAACGAAAAAAGGATTCCTCTGTAAGGTAAAATGAAGAAAATAAGAAAACTTATTTAAATAGCAGTTTCTACAAATTGAATAGGAAAAGTACGGAGTAAAACGATATCTGATTTTAAAAGCATTACTATGTTAAACATATTTATTATTAACGGTGGCCAAATTTTTGGAACTTCAAGTGGACAATTAAACAAAAAACTGGCCGAAATTACAGCTAATTTCATGAGTAGCAATGGTTTCAATGTTCGTACTTCTGACATCAACTACGAATATGATGAACTTGTAGAACTCGAAAATTTCCTTTGGGCTGATATTACCATTTGGCATGTACCTATTTGGTGGTTTCAACTACCACATAGATTAAAAGAATATATGGATGTGGTTTTTAAAAACGGAGAAGGGAGGCTTTATGAAAGCGATGGCCGCACAAGAAATGATCCTCAATTAAATTACGGTAGAGGTGGGTTGCTTCATTCTAAAAAATATTTGATAACAACTAGTTGGAATGCACCGAAAGGAGCATTTACAATTAAAGGTGAAATCATGGACCAAACCTCGGTAGATGATGGTGTTTTATTTGGTTTTCATAGGGCAATGGAATTCTTGGGATTATCGAGGCTTAACGGATTTCATTTTTATGACGTTCTTAAAAATATGGATAAAGAACGCTTCGAAGAGTATAAGAATCAATATATAGAGCACCTTAATCGAACACTAAAAAAAGAGATTTTATTGGTTAGTAACCCTATTGATGGTAAAAACACTTAGCCAACGCACTCACCATATTGAGAGTCCCACTTTACTTCTTTTTGACTTTACAGCTCGAACAATGCACTGTATAGGGTGTAAAAAAGCTCTTACTATTTGGTTTAGCACAACAATTAAAAAAACAACTTAAAATTTACATACAATGAGATTATTAGATGATTTAAAATGGCGGTATGCCACCAAAAAATTTAGTAGCAAAAAAGTTTCAAATGAAGATATAGAAACTATAGTTGAAGCCATCAACCTTTCTGCTTCATCATTGGGAATGCAAACCTACAGAGTTTTTGTGATCGAAGATCAAGCGTTAAAGAAGAGACTCGGTGAGGGGTCTTTTAATACGCAAATAGGTGAATCTTCTCATCTATTGGTGTTTGCCGCTTTCGGATCCATTAGTCAAGAGATGATTGATGATTATATTACATTTTTCGCTTATGAAAGAGAACAGCCTGTCGAGGAATTAGCAGAGTTTAAACACGCCATTTGTAATTTTCTTTTGCCTCGTAGCGATGAAGAAAATTTCACATGGTCAAGTAAGCAAGCTTATATTGGCCTTGGAACTGCTCTAATTGCTGCCGCAAACCTAAAGATAGACGCTACGCCTATGGAAGGCTTTGATGCCGATAAGTTTGATAACTTATTAGAATTAAGGGATAAAAACTTGAAGAGTGTAGTATTGCTTGCCTTGGGTTATCGTGATCAAGAAAGAGATTTCTTAGCGAACCTTAAAAAGGTAAGAGTCCCAAATGAAGAGTTTGCTATTACTATTAAATAATCCGTTTCCCTTCTAAAACCAATCTTTCAATAGTTGTTTATCGAGATGTAATGGACATCTATTCAACCCCACACCACTACACAACAACTCACACAATATATGAGGTGCAAAAAAAGAAATCGCTTTTGCATACAGTAAACATAAAAAATAATTAAAAATGGAAAAAAGAGAATTTAGTCCTTGGACATGGCAGAATGAACGCAGTTATGTACAAGCAGTTGAAGTCAAAAATCCAGAAGGTATATTATATTGTTCCGGGCAGGCCGCTATAGAGCCCAATGGTATATCTAGCAATGAAGACATGAAGTCACAGCTTCAAAAAGCAATTTCTAATCTAGAAGAGGTGATATCCTTAGCAGGATATAAGTGTGAAGGCATGGTTCGATTAAAGGTGTACACGACCTCTATGCAAGATCTTTGGCCACATTTTCATATCCTTCAGGAATGGATAACCCAACATAATATCAGAACAGCTTTGACTGCCATGGAGGTCAATGTATTGTTTGAAACATTAAAAGTTGAGCTGGAAGCTACAGTTGTCAAATAAAAAAGAGAAAACAGTAAACAAAAAAGAAATAAAAGCAAATGTTTCTGAGCGGCATACAGCGTGAGGGATAGAAGCGACATCCTTTTGCGGTTCTGCAAGATCCGCAAAGATACAGCGGATAGCCCGACCCGCCTGCATTTTTTTGATAGCCTGGGCATGGGTGTTAAAATGCAGGCGGTGGCACGCCCAAATCCTATTTTTCGTCCCCAGTACTTATAGTATTTGTCAGTCTTTATACCTAATTATTCCATTAAATATTTAAGATACGACTATGTAATATGCTTACCTTAAGTAGAGTATTTCTTTCGGAGGAAGTGTGTTTTGCGTTTATAGAATAAAAATGAAAGACAGGAAGTTGTAATTGACTGTGAGACTCCTAATCACAAAGACCTAAATAACTAATAATATCACCTCTCAATAATCTTTTTTCGATGCTTGATTCCCCATTCGGAAAGGTTGTGGATAATAGGAATTAACATGTCACAATATTCAGTGATTTCGTATTGAATCGTGACAGGGTGTGTGTTCAAGACTGTACGTTTGATTAGCAAATTCATCTCCATATCTTTCAGTTCACGGCTTAAAACTTTCCCCGAAATCCCATCTACGTCTCTTAGTATTTCAGAAAATCTCTTTACGCCGAAACAGAGAGAAGCGAGGATTGATATTTTCCATTTTCCACTCAACACGTACATTGTATCGTGTACAGCCTGTATCCTTCTGCGAACGTCTGAACTATCTATTGTATCCATAAACTATCTCTGTTACCTAAATGTCACTGTTACTTTTTGTCATTAAGTGACAAAAGTATAAAATTATTTTGGAGATTTGCTACTGATAAGAGTAAATAAAATGAAAGTATTAATGTTTGGCAGGGGCGTTATTTCGACTCAATATGCTTGGGCACTTGAAAAAGCAGGTCATATCGTAGAGTTTTACGTACGGGAGGGTAGTAAAGCTAAATATGGAGAAAGTGTTTCTTTAAATATCTATGATGCAAGAAAATCACTAAGAGGCGTTCTGATAAATGAAAATTGGAGTATCAAAATAAAAGAAGACTTGAGTACCGAGCACGATTACGATTTAATAATTTTAAGTGTTCAACACTATCAGTTCGAAAGTGCAGTTAGTTTTTTAGCTAATAAAATCGGCAACGCAACATTACTTATTTTCAATAACTTTTGGGAAGAACCCCAAACATTGGTTTCCAATCTACCCATTAGCAAAATAGTCTGGGGCTTTCCAGTTGCAGGTGGTGGATTTGATGAAAAAGGTGTTTTAAAAGGGGGATTGATGAAAACAGTAGTCATTGGAACTTTTGGAACAGAACAAACACAGCGAGGTAGAGAAGTAATAAATCTTTTCAAATTATCGGGTTTTAAGGTAAAGGAAACTAAAGATTTTCGCTCGTGGCTGTTTTCACATTTTATATTTAATGCTTCATTGCACCTCGAGAACCTAAAACACAAGCAAATGTCCCTACTTGAATTAGTAACAACTACAAAATATTGGCGAAATGTAAAATTAAACGGTAAAGAACTACTGCTGCTACTCAAAGCAAGAAATGTGGATTTAAATGTAAACAAGGAATTAAATATATTTATTTTCCCTCCTTTCTTACTTGTCCTGATAAAAAAGTCAGCTATTTGGTTTTTACCTTACATAAAACAAGTATTGATAGGACATTCAAATTCTTACGAATTAAAATCATATTGTAAAGATGTTCTTTTGACAGCTGAAGAGCTAAAACTAAATCTTCCCAGATACGAACAAAACAAGCATCTATGGAATTAATAGTTTTGAATTTCAGGCTTTTGTGTCCTATATGCTTATTAGCTTTTCTTCGGAATATCTTAATGAAGGCTCGCTGAAAAAAAATTATTATCAATAAATTATTTATAGGATAAGTCTACTTAGATCCTCGCAGATCCCCAAAAGATATAGCGGATAGCCCGACCCGTCTGCATTTTTTTGATAGCCTGGGCATGGGTGTTAAAATGCAGGCGGTGGCACGCCCAAATCCTACTTTTCGTCCTGCCCGTCCATTTTCCGCAAAAGTTCCTCCCGAAGTGCATCAAGGAATTTTGTCCGGTTCATTTTTCTGTTTCTCAACTCTAAATAGGTCTGATAAAAATTACCCAAATCGATGCCAAATGCACTTTCAAAATACCGGGCTATTTCTCTTATATCGTTGTTCCCATTGTCAAACACCCTTTGATAGTGCAAGGCGTAAATCAATTCAATCAAAGAAGCTTTACTACCTGTCCAATTCAATCTCGGAAGGTCTTTATCTAATTTTTCGTGTTCTGTGTTTCTATACAGTTGGTCTTCGATATACACCTGTATCAGGTCGTTTGCGATTATTTTGGCAACCTTATAATCATGAGAAGTAGAAAAAGTCATATCAGACTGAAAATGTCCTGTATCAACGCATAGCTGAATGTCCAGCTGACCCCGTAAAAAATATTTATCGTCGAGAAAAGAGTTGTTACTCCGGTAATACTTATAGAAGTCGAGGTTGTTGTCAAAAAACCTCTTTAGCTTTTTCAGTTCTTTGTTTAGATACTTCCTTATGGGCTTTGTTCCATAAGGCTTTTTTGTTTCAATTTTGTAAATCGTATTGTAGTAAATGAGCTTGGCTACGATAACTGGTTTCTGATATTTGAAAAAACGGATTTCTTCATTAGTATTTTTAAACCCTCTTTTCAGAACATATTCTTTTAATTCGGATAGGCATTTGAGAACGAGATGTATTACAGTCTCTAACCGCGCTAAGGAACAATCGGTCTCTATCTCTACTTCGTCGATGGCTATCTCCAGTTCAGATATTTTTTCATTGTAAAACTGTTTCATTTCACTCCAATTAAGATTGATCCTGTTTTTGAAATGGCTTTTCCATTGGATTTAAATGTTAACGATCCATTAGAATCCGATAAACTTGAAAAAGTAACTGTGTCGTGATTTTGACACAGTTACTTGTGCTTGGTTAGTTGTTTTCAAAAACCAAACGTTCCAGTTTTACCTTACTTTTGATTGTACCAAAGAAAACGATAGCCTCATCTCCTTTTATCTCGGATATGGTTCCGACCGCTGATTGTCCCGTTAAACGAACAGTATCGCCAATTTTTATATTTTTTATCTCCTTGACAATATCATCAGTTAAAACTTGAACTGGCTGGGTAACAGGTTTTGATTTACCTAAGCCGTTCTCTATTTCCTTTCGCTTATTTTCCCAGTACAGTTTGTCTTTCGCAATGGATTGGAGAAATTTATCCATATTAATAAATTCTTCACCTATTCTACCGGAAGCATCAGCGATAATACTCTCGTCTAAACCTATTCTTCGGGCTACTTCAATTGCAAAAGAACTTCCCGGATTTCCTATCGAAAGTTTGTACATTGGGCAGTTATTTTCGGAATCGTACAGCATCGCACCATTGATTACTCCCTCTGTTTTATAGGCGAAATGCTTTAGATTTTGGAAATGCGTCGTAATCAATCCAAAGCTTTTTTTGTTATTGAAACGCTCCAAAAGTGTTTCTGCAATTGCGCCTCCGATTTGAGGCTCTGTTCCACCTCCAAACTCATCAATCAAAAGAAGCGTTTTGTCATCATTATGATCTACAAAAAACTTCATGTTCGTTAAATGCGAAGTATAGGTACTCAAACTATTCTCCATACTTTGCCCGTCGCCTATATCCATGAATATATTTTGGAAGACACCTGCTTTTGAACCCTCATCTACCGGAATTAACAATCCGCACTGTAGCATATATTGTAATAAAGCTACCGTTTTCAAGCAAAGTGACTTTCCTCCGGCATTAACTCCCGATACGATTAAAATCCTATCTTTTTCAGTCAGAAAAATATCCAGTGGATGTGCGTGTTGTTTTTGTTGTCGCAGTGCAATGTCCAATAATGGATGTACAGCATTAGTCCATTCAATATTCTGTCTGTTCTCCAATACGGGCTTTATAGCTTTGATACGTATCGAAAAAGATGCTTTTGCCTGAATAAAATCAATAGTTCCGAGGAAGTCGTATGATTTTAGAATTTCATCCACTTCGGGTCTGATTAAATTCGTAAACTCTGTCAATATCCGGGCAATCTCTTTTCGTTCATCATTTTGCAATTCCCTCAAGCGATTAGATGCCTCGACTACCGCCTCGGGTTCTATAAAGAATGTTTTTCCACTGCCAGAGCTGTCACGAACGACCCCTTTGATTTTTCTTTTGTTGGTAGCCGTCACCGGGATTAGATAATGCCCACCTCTCATATCGGCTTGGACATCTCTGCCTACGATACCCTGTGCTTGTGCCGTACGAAGTGCGGCAGCCATAGCTTTGGTAATATCTTTTTCCGCATCGATTTTATTTTTTCTGATGGTGTTCAGCAACTTGGAGGCATTGTCTTTTATTTGTCCAGACTTATCCAAGATTGAATTTGCCTTTTCGATGATTGATGGAAATGTCTTTATTTCATCTGCCAGTTTTTTGAGTTCAGGGTATTTTATCTTACCGGGCTGGTTTCTCGATTCGTCATTCAAAAATTCAACAATCCGAACAATAGTTTCCAGCGAATCGGATAATTGAGGGATTTCCTTTTCAGATAACCAAAAAGAATTGTCCGCTTCAACCTGTTTAAGGGCATCACGGATATCAATAAAGTGTTCCGAAGGGAAACTTTCTTTGTTGTTTATGATTTGAGAAAACTCATGGGTTTGTGTTAACCAACGTTCGATTGTTTCGAAATCAGTTGAAAAACGCATAGCGTTTACCTTGTCGATGCCTAAGGGGCTTAGACACTTCTCTTTAATATACTCACGTACAGCGTTGAAATCTATTTTATGTTCAAAATTTTCCGGATAAATATTCATCTCAAAATATGTTTAATAGCAAGCAATCAGACTATTGGGGTCTGAATACCAACTGTTTTTAAAAAATGTAAAAGGATTAATTTGAGATTGCCCATACCGCATCCTGATACTGTCAACTTAGAGATACGGAATTGAAATAATCTTGTATCTACAACAGCATCTAGGTTTCTCTAAGAATGGAGAAACGAAATGGCGATATGGTATTTATGCGGAAAGAAAAAACATATTCTATCTGTCCTTAATTGGACAAAGGTAATAAAAATTACATTAATACGTGTTTATGAGTATTCAGATTCCAGAATGGACATGAGCAGTAAGGATCTATACCCGTTACCCGTCTTTATCTCGTCACGTAGAATTCCGTCTAAACGGAATCCTTCTGACCTGTACAGATTTGAGGCTCGTTCATTATCTTGAAATACATCAAGCCATAGTTTATGAAATCTGAGTGAGATAAAGCAATATTCTTTGATAAGACAGATACACTGTCTACCAATTCCTTTCCCTTTTTCGCTAATGACTATTCGTCGAAACTCAAGAGATTTATTCGGATTTTTAATGCCACATAAAATAATAAACCCGATTATTCTTCCGGATGGTTTATCCCATACGGTGAGATGTTCCATATTTTCATCATCTATGGTAGCCTTATGTTGCTCGCTGGTATATGGGAAAATAAAAGACTTATTTCCGTCTTCATTTTCAAGTCCGACTATTTCGGATATATCTTCCAAACGAGTTTTCATTAAACGAATAGAATTAGTTTCCATTATTGATAAGTATTAATTTAACAGCGTTAAGATATAACATTTTTTTTCACTCATTCTACATTCACTCTATCATTAGAATAACCAGGTAAAGAAATTACTAAAAAATGTAATTCTTCTGAACCTTTATTTGAGATTTTATGCGAGGCTTTAGAATGAACCTTTATTCCCTCATTCTTTGACACCAAATATTCTTTCTCTTCTATCAAAAATGAGGCTTTCCCATTCATAATATAAAAGAACTGTTCGACTTCGTCATGAAAATGTAAACGCTCTTCAGTATTTGGTGGCATCTTTTCTTCTTTGATAATAATATTATCAGATTGCATCAACGTCCACGCATCGCAATTGTCGCCCCATGTATAATGGTTCTTATCTGTCTTACTGAAAATCATGATTTCGATTGTTTATTATTAAATACAAAACTATAAATATTAAGCCTGTTTTATTATAGTATTAAACTGATGCACTCTATATCCCAATACTCCTGCATTGAAGTCAATTGAAATATGCAGAGCTACAACAATCCAGATGTTTTGTGTGAAGTAGTAAATTAAGCTAACCACCAAACCCAGAATAAATGCTCCTACTAAGTTTTTCATTCCCGTATCAATATGAGTTATAGCGAAAATGACGTTAGTAAATAAGAAACTACCGATTACACCAATATGTTGTATTGCAAACTCGTACACAAACATCCTAAACAGAACTTCCTCACAAAACCCGGCACTGATGGCTACCATGATAAACCATGATAGTTCCTGTCTCGATGTTGGCAGATAGTTTACAACTTTTTGTGATTTACTGGCGAAATCAGTAAGGTTTCTTTCGTTAATCCGTGAGCTCCTGTACTGAACGTAACCAAGTAATACTATCAAAGACATAAAGACTGTGTTCAGTAAAGACAATTCAAATTGAAAACTTAATGATGGGATAGGCTCTAAGTAATCATTCAAAACGACCGAAATAGTCAAAAACCAAAAGACTAAAATGGTCTTTTGGTAGTCTTTGATTTTATCTTGCGAGGAATCTGATGTCTTTCGCTTTTTTATTCTATAATGGTCAACGATAAGGAATATCGGGTATAAAACGGTTATCAGCACAAAAAGAAACTGTCTCTCCATTTGAAAAGTCTTAATAAAGTGGGGTAAGCCATAGACTTACCCCCAAATTATTATAGAGGAATATTTCCTACGATTGATATTACAGCACCTAATCCATTCAACTTATCGGTAGAAAGCCCCCATTTGTCTTTTTTACCGATGTGATAGCGATAGTTCAGCCCGGCTTCTATGTCAATGTATTTGTGAACTTTTACACCAAGTTTAAGGTCAGGAGTGGCAAACACACCGCCCAGCTTTTCTCTGGTCATTGTTTCATCAGAATCAACACCATTATTGTATCGGTATTCCATGTGCATTGCTCCATATCCGGCACGAAGCCCCGTGTAAAGATAAAGCGGAGATGCCAATTCAAACTTATAGCCCACCTGTAAGCTATATTCATACGCCCGGATTTTATCAGGGTTATATGGATTTTTTTTCCAGATGTCAGAAGGAGACAGACTACTGTATTGTGCAAGACCCAGATATAGTTTGTCGTTGAAATACAGACCAACTTCTCCGCCTAACGAGTAAAAGCTGTTCAAAGGATTTTTACTGAAATGGTACAGATTGTTAGCTTTCACCACGAAACATACCGTAGGTTTGGTGTCGTCAGGAATTTGTGCCTGCAAACCAAACGGTAGGGCACATAAAAGTAGCATACGAAACAATAGGTTCTTTTTCATCTTTTTAAATTTGTTTTTTCTGTGATGAAGCTATCAGATTTATTCATCCCCCTGTGTAGTCTGAAAAATCATGATGGTTTCATTTTATTTATATAACGTTTAAAATTAACGTTGCAAAGAAAGCCATATTCATCACCCGTTTTTAAAAGGATTGACGAGTGGTTGCGTATTCTTGACGAGCTGTATGGCGACCTCGTTTTAATACGGTAAGTTTGTTTTATGAATAAAGTGCGATATATAAATAACAACCTGATGATTGTGCTATTTTGGGCATTTATAGCAACCATCCTTATATTCCAGTTATTGGCGGTAGACGAATATGACCTCCATAAAGCCATTATATACAGCTCGATGATTACAAGTACTTTCGCCATTTATGTACATTTGGTGCTAAGGAAAGTCATAAAGAGATACATCCAGACCAAACGCATATCTTCCCTGATTCTGTGGGTTTTTATCACTGCTTTCATAGCTTCCATCATACTTACTCTTGAAGATTATACAATCGATAGTTTTTTTAGCCAAGATTGGAATAGGCACAAGGAAACTATGTTGCCACAGTTTTTTGGAATGCTGATGGCAACTATTCTCATATCCGGCATTGCGTATTCATTTGAATTATACCGACATCATATAGAAACTTTAAAAGCTACACAGGTGCTTAAAGACAGTTTAAACGACTTAAAGGTGAAGAGTATCCGTCAGCAGTTAAGCCCTCATTTTACATTTAATATTCTGAACAACCTGCAATTCCTTATTCAAAAGGATAAAAATGAAGCATTAAAACTGCTTTCCCAATACAGTAAAATATTGAGGTATTATGTGTACGAGTCGCAGAATAAGGCTATTTTGCTCAATGACGAAATTGCATTTTTAAAGACGTACTTAGAACTTGAAAAAGACCGATTAAAAGATGAAGCTCAGGTCGATGTGAATATTTCCATTGAACCGAATGATTTAAAAATTGCTCCCTTTATACTATCTACATTTGTTGAAAATGCATTCAAGCACCTCTCTACAAAACACAAGTGGGTATCTGTATCCATCCAATATAAGGGGAATAAACTATATATGAATGTAAAGAACAATCATGATGACAAAATAAACGAACAGCCAAAGGGAATGGGCTTAGAGCAGGTCAAAAAAAGACTTCAATTGATATATCCCGATAAATACATTTTGGAATTTGACAAAACCAATAATGTGTTTTCTGTACAGTTGAATATTAAATTTGAGTAGGATGAAACTAAAATGCATAATCGTGGAGGATGAGCGTGTAGCGAGAGAAGGCCTTCAAAGCTATATCGAACAATATGATTTTCTTGACTTAGCAGGTAGCTTCTCCAATGCTAGAGATGCACTACAGTTTTTGAAGGAACAGGAAGTGTCACTTATGTTCTTAGATATTGAGATGCCCGGAATAAAGGGGATTGAGATGGCAAAACTTTTGGACGGTTTTTTACCGCTGATAATTTTTACAACTGCTTATGCCCAATACGCATTAGAAGGCTATCGTGTAAATGCTATAGATTATTTGGTAAAGCCCATTTTTCCTGACGATTTTCATCGCTCCATCCAAAAAGCTAAGAATTATTTTGGTCTTATAGAGGTCAACGCTTCATCACCAACAACCCAAGAGCTGATTATTAAAAGCGAGGGCGAATGGTTACGTATCGAACCTTCCGAAATCCTATTTCTGAAAAGCATGCAGAATTATGTTGTTATTCATTTAGCTAATTTCAAACCTAAAATGGTTTTACAGCCACTAAGAGAGGTATATGCTCTTTTACCCTCATTCTTTGTACAAACGCATCGCTCATACGTAGTCAACATTAATCTGATAGATAAAATTGGTGATAGCTGTTTAACCCTCCGTGAGTTTACTATTCCGCTTAGCAGGTCGAGAAAGAAAGAAGTAATTGAGTTGTTTATTAATAAAAAACAATGATATTTAGATAGCAAGAATAATATTTAAAAACCTTCCAAGAGAAAATTTTTTCACAAAAAAAATATCATATTACTTCTCCCAAAGCAATAATTCCCTCTTCCAAATCTTTTTCAGAAAGTGAGCCGTAGCCCAATCTTATACCGTTTATGGTTTCATCGAAGCTATACGTATCGGGCGTAATGATTTTAATGCCTTTGCTCTTTAGCTTTTTGGAAATCTGTAACCAGTCCACTTGCTTATTAGGAACGACCCAAAACGCCAAACCACCTTCGGGAATTGTATAAGTTGCTTTATCCTTAATGTATTTATTCAACACAGTTGCCATAAAATCTCTTTTGACTTTGTAGTGATTGGTTGACTTTTTGATATGCCGTTTTATTGTACCGTCTTTGATAAGTTGCAAAACCGCCTGTTCCATTATGCTGTCGCTCTGCACATCAATAATCTTTCGCAAACTGCCCACCTGTTCAATCAAATCACTGTCGTTACTTGCCAAATAACCGATACGTAAGGCGGGTGCAACAACTTTACTCATTGTACCAATGTAAACGTAGTTTTTTAGTTCTGTAAAACTTGATAATGGCAATACCGGACGATAACCAAAATGAAACTCATTATCGTAATCATCTTCAATAATTGTAAAACCGTGTTTGTTGGAAAGCCCTATCAATTCCAATCTTCTTTTCAAACTCAATGTTACAGTAGTCGGATATTGGCGATGCGGTGTAACGTAAATTGCCTTTATCTTTTTTCCCGATTTCAGATAAGAAGTTACCTCATCAATCTTCAGACCTTCTTTATCCACACTTACAGGCAAAAGTTTTGCACCTGCATGCTCAAAGGCTTTCCAAGCAGGTTTATATCCTGGATTTTCAACAAGTACATAATCACCTTTTTTAAACAAACATTGAGCCGTTAGATACATCGCCATTTGACTACCACGAGTGATGCAAATACTTTGTTCGTTTATCTGCATACCTCTTTGATGATTGAGCATCTGAACAATAGTTTTTCTAAATTCCAAATCGCCTAATTCATTGCCGTAGCCCATCATCTGCCACCTTGCTTTTTGGTTGAAGATTTGGCGGTATGCCCTTGCCAGTTCTGGAATGGGTGCAATTTTACTGTCGGGGCTTCCGTCATCAATTTGCAGATGATAATGCTTACCCTCTTTATTTTCTATGCTAGAAGTTAAAGGCTTAATTTTTTGTACTTCTTTAAAATCAGGCAATGTATCAGCAACAAAAGTTCCCTGCCTTTCTTTGGAAACCAGCCAACCCTCAATAAGCAATACATTAAGAGCTTCTACAACCGTATTCCGATTGACCTTTAAAAGTTGTGCAAGGTTTCTACTGCCCGGCAAGGCATCACCTGATTTTAACCTCCCCGAATGAATATCTTTTATAATAGCATCGGCTATTTGTAGATAAATGGCTTTATCGGATTGTTCGTCTAACTGTATTTCAAATTTCCAACCTCTCAGCATCTGGACTATCTATTTTTACAAAAACTGTATCATTATAACAGTCCAAAGATACAATACTTTTGTAATGCAATAATGCAACAGAACAATAAAAAATTTCAGTTATGTCAAAATTAGAAACAGCGACAGAAGTAAAAAAATCAATCCACGCAGAGCAAAAACAATTCAGCTCAAAGGACTTCCATCAAACCTTTGCAAGACCAACTTTTGTGAGGACATCACACGTTATCCACAAAAATGTTGAAAATGCAGGCGTACACAATCAGTTTTCGGAAGAAAGAAAACACCCTGTTTTCTTTGTGGATTTACCGAGCAAAAGACGTAAGTATGACCATTGGAGGGTTACTTCCCGGACAAAAAACACACAAACACCGCCACACCTACGAAACCATATTGTATGTGCTGGAGGGTAAAGGTTCTACTCTTGTAGAAGACGAAATCGTAGAATGGGAAGCAGGCGATGCCGTTTATATTCCGTCGTGGGCGTGGCATCAGCATCAAAACCTCAGCGAAACTGAACCTGCAAAATACATCGCTTGCGAAAATGCACCTCAACTACAAAACTTAGGAGTAGCATTACGTGAAGAAGAAGGTAGAGATTTTTAATTTTTAAAACAGGACAGCAAATGAACAAAGTACCATTTAAAGGCGTAATCGCATACCCGGTTACACCATTTGATGACAACGAGAATGTCGATATTTCGTTATTCAAAAAACAAGTAGAGCGATTGGTTACAACAGGTTCACACGGTATTGCTCCATTGGGTAGCACAGGTGTAATGCCTTACCTCAACGATGCTGAAAAAGAAGCCGTAACCGAAGCGACTATGCAACAGGTAGCAGGCAGAGTGCCTACATTGGTAGGTGTTTCCAACCTTACTACGGAAAAAACCGTTTACCACGCACAATTTGCCGAAAAAGCAGGTGCTACGGCAGTAATGATTATCCCGATGAGCTATTGGAAACTGACCGACGACGAAATTGTGAAACATTACGATGCCGTTGCTTCTAAAATTTCCATCCCCATAATGGCATACAACAACCCTGCAACAGGCGGTGTGGATATGTCGCCTGCATTGTTGAAGCGTTTATTGGAAATTCCGAACGTAACGATGATAAAAGAAAGTACAGGGGATATTCAACGTATGCACTATTTGAGAAGAGAATTAGGTGAAGAAGTAGCTTTTTTTAACGGTTCTAACCCATTGGCACTATCCGCTTTTTCGGCAGGTGCAAGAGGTTGGTGTACCGCTTCGCCCAATCTAATACCCGAACTCAACATTGCCCTTTATGATGCCATACAGGAGAACGATTTGGAGAAAGCCCAAAGAATATTCTACAAACAGTTTGATTTGTTAAAGTTCATTGTAGCCAAAGGTTTACCACGCTCTATAAAGGCAGGCTTAGACCTATTGGGAGTAGGTGGAGGCGGTTTTAAAAGCCCTTTGAAACCACTTAGTGAAAATGAAATAGCCGAACTGGACAGCATACTTTCGGCTATTGAAAGTGAAGTTTATCAGTATTAACCATAATTCTAAAATAACGTAAAATGGCAAAAGCAATTTTTTATCACGCAGGTTGTCCTGTATGCGTAAGTGCAGAAAAGGACATTTTAAATCTTATACCTGAAAATCAGGTTGAAGTAATCCATTTGGGTACAGACAAAACAAAAGTAAAAGAAGCAGAAAATGCAGGTGTACAATCTGTTCCTGCATTGGTTTTGTCTAATGGCAATGTGCTACACATCAACTTTGGTGCTTCCATAGAAGATTTAAAGTAACGTCAATCTAAAAGCCCGAAAGCAGTAAAGACTTTCGGGCTTTATACACTATTGTTTCAATGTTAAACTACTACAAGCAAATTATAATATGAACCCTAAAGGAGAAACTAAACTTGCCGAAGAACAAGACGAGTATTCGGAAAACGTGAAAGTAACATTGATATTGAATGGTAACACAAAACATATCCAATGGAACAAACAGATACCTTTGCTTGATGCGATGCTCAATGCCGGAGTTGATGCTCCGCATTCCTGTTGCAGAGGTACGTGTGGCACTTGTGTATGTAAATTGGAAGAGGGCGAAGTGCGTTTAAGGAGGAATTTCGTTCTATCTGAAGCCCATATACAGCAAGGCTTGATTTTGGCTTGTGTGTCCAATCCTATAAGCGATAGCATTAAAATAAACTATGATAAGTTTTAATATTTAAAAAAAATGAACATCAATATCCAACCCCTGTTAGAAAACGAAAAAGCAATCCTTTATCCATTGCAGGAAAAGGATTTTGAGGCTTTGTATACCGTAGCATCCGACCCCAAAATATGGGAACAGCACCCCAATAAAGACCGTTGGAAAAAAGATGTATTTAAAACATTCTTTGACCTTGCAATGCAAAGCAAAGGAGCATTTAAAATCGTAGATAAAACCACAGGAAACATTATCGGAAGTACACGCTTTTACAATTACAACGAACAGGAAAACAGCATTTTCGTAGGCTATACCTTTTATGCCGTTGCCTATTGGGGCAAAGGCATAAACAAATTGGTAAAAGTCACGATGTTGGATTATATTTTCCAATTCGTTTCAAAAGTATATTTCCATATCGGGGCAAACAATATCCGTTCGCAGGTTGCCATAGAGCGTATCGGTATAGATAAAATTGCGGAGGAAGCAGTAACCTATCCGGACGGAGCATCACGATTGAATTTTGTCTATGGAATAAGTAAAGAAAAATGGTGTAAACCGAAAAAGCGATGAGCGTTGTTCTGGACTACTTACATATCATCAAACTGTACCATCAAGCTAATCCTGTAATTTGATACTTTTACAGCATTAATCAAAATAATTTATTGAAATGGAGTACAACATTAAGAAAGTAGGACTAAAAGATTTAGACACAACAGCAGAGTTATTTAATCTCTATCGGGTTTTTTACCGTCAGGCAGATGATTACGAAAAATGCAAACAGTTCATTAAGGAAAGATTAGACAACGACCAATCAAACATTTTTGTCGTGTATGCAGACGGCAAAGCAGTTGGTTTTGTTCAGCTGTACAAACTATATCATTACATCAAACTGGCAAAGCAATGGCTGTTGAGCGATTTGTTTGTTCATCCCGATTACAGATGCAATGGACTATCAGTTGCTTTAATTGACAGAGCCAAACAGTGGTGTGATGAGACAGGAGCTTGCGGATTGATGTTGGAAACTGAAAAAACGAACGACATTGGCAACAAGCTTTATCCACGTTGCGGATTTGAATATGACGATAAGCACAATTATTACTATTGGTGGAAATAAAAAGAAAAGGCGGACTAAGTCGGTTCGCCTGAAATTGGTCGGATGGCTGAGTGGCAAAGCAAGGATACGCAATATCTTTTACAATGGTTCAAATCCATTTCCGACCTCAAAATATTCCAAGAAAACATCAACGTATGAATGAAGAAATCTTGCGAAATATGGCAGTTATACAAGAACGGATAAACAATGCCTGCAAGGAAAGTAACAGAAATCCCGATGAAGTAAAATTGTTATTAGCAACTAAAACCGTACCTGTCGAACGTATCAAAATTGCATTGCAAGCAGGACATACACTGATAGCAGAAAACAAAGTGCAGGAACTCAAAGAGAAATATGAAGCATTGAAAGGTGTTTCACATACCAATCATTTCATTGGGCATTTGCAAACCAATAAAATCAAAGAGGTTTTAAAATATGATGTTTCCTGTATTCAATCTCTTGACCGTATAGACTTGGCAGAAAAGTTACAGCAACGTTTGGAGTATGAAGATAAAACGATAGATATACTTGTACAGGTCAATACGTCCAATGAAGAAAGTAAATTCGGGGTGCATCCCGATAAAGCCATAACTTTGGTTCAGCAGATTGCCCGATTGAACCGACTAAAAATAAAAGGATTGATGACCATTGGTTTATTCAGTGCTGAAACCGAGAAAGTGAGACAATGCTTTAAATTATTGAAAAGTATTCAACAGGAAATTATCGCATTAAACATTCCTGATATACAAATGAAAGAATTGTCAATGGGAATGAGCGGAGATTTGGAAACAGCTATTGCAGAGGGAGCAACAATAATACGTGTAGGAACAGCAATATTTGGCCAGAGAATACATCCTGACAGTTATTACTGGGATGAGACCAATTAATGTTTAGTGATTTAGGTCCGCATACGTAACAGACAAACACCATCTTTCAGCTGAGTGCCCATATTTTTTAAAGGAACTAAATTAACCCAGTCCACTCATTAATTGATATTAAATCCTTGCTCTTATTCTGCTCAATGATACTGGCGAAACGCCAATATAAGAAGCTATCTCTTTGAGCATGACTCTTTGAAATAAGGATGGTTGTGTTGACAAAAGCTTTTGATATCGCTCTTCTGGACTCAGTAAAATATAATCGAGGTGCCTTTCTTCCGATAATATTCCTTCTTTCTCAGTTATCACACGAGACCAATTTGCTATTTCGAGGTTCTCATTATATAGATTTCGCATCTTCTCCATATCGATTTTTAACAAGCTGACACTTTCTAACGCTTGAAAATTTTCATACCCTTTTCTTTTGTAAAAGTATCCATATGTAGATGTGACAATATCACCTTCTTTCGGAAACCAAAAAGTAATTTCTCTATCCTCGGTGTTTATATAGGCACGAAGTATTCCCTGCTTTACAATATAGGAGTGCATATCCAATTTCATGTCGGATATTAGCAATTCTCCTCGTTGCATTTCTATAAGGGTTAAACAAGTACAAATTTTTTCTAAGGATCCTTTAGAAAGTAATTCTTTATAGGGGATGTACTCGCTGTAATTTTTATTTTCCATTTAAAATTTTGTATTGCGATAGTATTTACAAAGGTACAAAAAGGTAATGTCTCGAAGTTTCTTAACACAAGTTAAGTAACTTAACTACTTAAAGGAATATATTTGCGATGTATCATAACGTAAGCAAAAAACGAAAATTAAAGAAGTGACATTTTGCGATATAAGCCGAGAGCAGATCGCAAAGATTCTCTCAGATGAATCGGAACTTTAGCTGAAGCAACAACTGTGCAAGCATTAATTTTGATGTCTAGTGTGGTTTATAAAAAGGTTTGTAAAAAAATAAAGTATGAAAGAAAAACTCAGATCATTAATTTCCAAGGTAAAGGAACAAGAGAGTTTTAATGGTGTGGCTCTACTAGCAGTTGATGGAGAAATACTATTGAGTGAAGCAATAGGTATAGCAGAAAAAAAACAAAATACAGCGCGTTTATTGACAACGAACTCAATGTTTGAACTCGCTTCTGTCTCAAAGCCCATTACGGCGACAGCAATTATTCGTCTGCAGCAAAAAGGAAAGCTAGATTTCGACAACCCCATTTCCAATTGGATTCCAGAACTTCCATATTCCGGCATCACAATTCGACATTTGTTAAATCATACCTCTGGTTTACCTGATTATATGGAGTTGTTTGCTAAAAAATGGAACCCAGCCCGCTATGCTTTTAATGAAGATGTACTTCGTCTAATAGTAGAGCATCGACCTGATGTATTGTTTGCTCCCAATGAAAGCTGGGAATACAGTAATACTGGCTATATTCTTTTGGCAATCCTCATCGAACGAATATCTGGTCAGTCGTATAGCGAGTATCTTGAAGAAGCGATATTTAAGCCGTTAAAAATGGACCGAAGTATGGTGTTTAATCGTAGAATTAATTCTCGTTTTACGCCATTAGATTACGCATATGGGTACGTATATCGCATTGGATATGGCGGTTATGTATTGCCTGACGAAATACCTGAACTTAATTATGTGAAATATTTAGATGGTTTACAGGGAGACTGAATGATAAACAGTACTGTGAATGACTTGCTACGCTTGGATAGAGCTTTGTATAATGATGAATTCATTATCGCAGAAACGAAAAAACTTATGTACTCACCAGCTATAATAAATAATGGGGTATCTATTAATTATGGGCTGGGATGGTTTCTTCAAGAAGATGATCGATTAGGAAGCATAGTTTATCACACGGGTGGTTGGCCGGGGTATTCAACGTTGTTTAAGCGATATATTGACCGTGATATAACCCTTATACTCTTGCAAAATGGTGAACGGAGTCACTCTTATACCCAGCAATTAGTGACAAGTTTTGAGCAAATCATGTGTGACGATGACTCTTATGATCTACCAATTCCTTTAGAAAACAAAAATATTATTGAATTTAACCCGAGGAATGTCCAAGCATTTACTGGAAAGTATAGGTTTGGCGACGAGGAGGGGAAATCTCTTGCCGTAGATATATATATTGATAAAGAACAACTATGTATGAAATTAGCAAATGGTATGATATTAACACTTTTACCACTAAATTCAAACCGCTTCTTTGAAGAGCATACTGCTACCGAGCTAGAGTTCATATTCCAGGAGATGGATAATAACATTCGCCTGCTTTGGTATACTAACTCCGAACCAGAAATAGCTCAGCGTATCTTTCAATAAGGGTTAAATTAATTAACATATGCAAAGTACATTTAAAGTTTATAGAGATATTTTTGCTATATGACAAAAAAGAAACAAATTTTAAATCAGATTCATACATCTTCTTGTCCTCACGAGCCTTACGTGCTGGTGGAGAATATACTTTCTGAGATATACATAAAACAAAGTTTGAAAACGTTGGATATTTCTGAGAATTTCAATATACCAAAACCAACGGCTGTAGCCATTAGAAATGAATTGCTTTCTAATGGATTAATAGAACAAGTAAATAGAAAAATCCATTTATCCCCTCGAGGTATTGAATACGTAAGAAATACGCTCAGATACGGACTTGTCTGTTTAGACAAATACCAACAATTTATTCATGGGCATTCTGAAATAGTCGAATTTATACACTCCAAAATCCAATCAATTTTGAAACAACGACCATATGTAAAGTATGAATTAGACCAAGCACATTGCACTATTGAAACCCTTTTGAATAGGGTCAGATTTTCTTTGTTAAACTTTGATATCATCGGTAGAAGAGTACTTTGCATTGGAGATGATGACTGTCTTAGTATTGCTATTATTAGCGTTTTGAAAGCCATCAGCATTGGTAAAGGCTTAATTTGTGATATTATAGTGGTCGACATTGATGAGCGATTAACCAAGTTTATAAAACTAACAGGTATAAATGAAAATTACCCAATTGATACAGTACTTGGAAATCTGCAGTGCCATTCTTCCATTAAACTCCCCCAAAATATTGATACTGTTTTTACAGATCCACCATATACCATAAACGGTCTTAATTTATTTCTTTCGGTAGCAAATATTTCTTTAAAACCTAGTATTGGAGGAAAAGTGTATTTGTCATTTGGTCAAAAGAAAGCTATGGATTTGATGAAAACGCAAAATATAATTGATAGTAATGGATTTTTGATAGAACAAATTAGAAAAAAATTCAACAGATATGAAGGGGCAAGCATTCTCGGTGGTAGGAGTAATATGTATTACTTAATGAAGATAAAGTCAAAAATTGACACGGCAGTAGAGATAGAAAATATTTATACCTATTCAAATAGAAATAAACAAAAAAGAGATAATTGAGAAATTGAAAAAAGATATTAATACGAAAGGGATACACTACATATTAGACCTCTGGAATTGCAACCAAAAAATTTTGAATCAGCCAAATACATTGTTAAATATTCTTACCACTTGTAGTGAGAAGCTTGAAACTCAAGTTGTCGGAAAATGCTTTCACCAGTTTCAACCGCAGGGAGTGACAGGAATATTACTACTGGCCGAGTCTCACATCTCAATACATACATTTCCTGAGTATAGTTATGCCAGCGTTGATTTTTATCTATGTAGTACTGATAGGGATGCGATTGAAGCAGTTACTTGGATAATAGACCAACTTTCCTCTGAAAAGTGGCATATCAAAACTTTGGTTCGTGGCGTGTTGTGAAAAATAAATCCACAATGAAAGTCGTATGAAATGTCTCCACCTAATTGCGTTAAACACTATACAATTGAAGACATTTTAAATCCGCCCGATACTGGTTAAGGATTGGCTTACCAAAATTTGACATAAGAGGTATCGCTCAATCTTTTGATAACCCTTTTTCCTGTGCTTGTTTGGTGTAAAAATGAGACACCTCCACTTACACCGTATAAGTCAATTCTATTTAATATTTCAGCTTCCAAACCCAACCACATCGCATTGAATATGCTCAATGTATCTCCGTGGGAAACAATAATTATATTTTCATCATCATGGATGATGATTTCGTTGTAGAAAGGTAGTAATCTTTGCCAAACATCATATCTGGATTCTGCATCGTTAAAGCATTTATCGTAAATTGTTATTTCCTCATTTTCGATGTTTTCTTTTAGCCATTGTACAGATTTTCCGTTTGCTTTACCTAAACTCCTTTCTTTTAAAGCATCTGTTATCCGAGGTTGTATATTCAGCTTTTCTCCAATGATTTCGGCAGTTTGTTTTGCTCTTTTAAGAGGGGATGTAAAGAGCGAAAATTCATTATTTTTAATCTCTAATTGTAGACTACAGGCTATATTTTCTGCTTGCTCAATTCCTTTTTCAGATAGTTCCCAGTCTGTCCATGAACCAATCATTCTATTAGTATGATGAATTGATTCGGGATGTTGGATGGTGATTATATTTTTCAATACGGTCATTTTGTTTTATAGTCTTTATGCAAAGTTTGGTGACAGTTTTGCGTCCGCACCGGACGGAGAACATTCTTAACCAAAAAATACGTAGGCGTTTTGTGCTAATTTAAAGAAAAACACAACACGAAATATATTATAAGCTGAAAATGCTCAATGTTAGATTGTTACTAATCCTGCTGTATCAAATGCTGTAAATCGGGGTCGTTCTTGATACGCTCCATTTCGCTTTCCACAATCTGCAAAACGTCCGTTTTGACTTGCCTGTAATTGTCTTCAATGACTTGCTTCATATTGTCGTTGCCGTTTTCATCAGCAAAAGATAAAATCTGCGGTATCTTCTGATATGCTTTGGTTTCGGCAGAAACCTTTTCGTTATCCACTACAATTTCAGCATGAAATATTTTCTGCTCGATACGCTCATCGAAGTTGTCCGATACTGCCCCGACAAATATACCCTGTGTGAGCGTGGATATTTTGGAAGCCGGAATAAGGCTGTCTAATTGGGTGGATATAGAAGTAGATTTGTCATTACGGTTGATGGTCATGCTTTGCCGTTTCTGCAACACTTTCCCGAAGCGTTCACTTAGGTTTTTAGCTGTTTCGCCCACTACCTGACCGGAGAAAATATTGCCCACCGTATTTTGGATGACCTTGCTTTCCTTGTCGCCGTAATCCCTTATTAATTGCGAATAGTCTTGAAAACCCAAGCACACAGCCACCTTATTGCTACGTGCCGTTGCGATAAGATTATCCAAACCCCGAAAATATATCGTAGGCAACTCGTCTATGATAACGGAACTCTTTAACTTATCTTTCTTATTGATAAGTTTTACAATCCTCGAATTGTACAATCCTAAAGCGGACGAATAGATATTTTGACGGTCGGGATTATTACCCATGCATAGGATTTTCGGTTCTTGGGGGTTGTTGATGTCCAGTGAAAAATCATCCCCCGTCATTACCCAATAAAGTTGTGGCGAAATCATGCGTGACAACGGAATTTTTGCCGATGCTATTTGCCCCTGCAACTGGTCTTGCGCTCCGCCCTGCCACGCATCCATGAAAGCCGATAAATAGTTTTCAAGTTCGGGGTATGAGGTCAAAATTGTAAACACGTCTGCATATTTTTTATTAAGCAATTCAATAGCATGGGGAAACGTGCAATACTTCCCGTTTTCATAGATTTTCAGAAACCAAATGATTGAAGCAAGCAGTATAATTGGGCTTTCCACGAAAAAATCCCCTTGCTTCAAAATCCACGACCTGTTGAGGTTTAACATGATGGTATAAGAGGCTTCGTAAGCATCGGATATATCCGTCATAAAGGCAGGGCTTAACGGATTGCATCTATGGCTTCGGCGTGGGTCGTCAAAATTGATAACATAAAACTTGGGTGTTATCTTATACTTATCGGAATGTTTCAGCAAATGGTTGTAGGCAATGGTGGAAAGGTCGTCAAACTTGAAATCGTAGATATACATCGCAAAGCCCTTTTCGATATGTTGCTTGATGTAATTGTTTACGATGGCGTAGGATTTTCCGGAGCCGGGAGTGCCAAGCACAATCGAAGCTCGAAAAGGGTTGACGATATTAATCCATCCATTGTTCCACTTGCCTTTGTAAAAAAACCTTGTGGGAAGATTGACCGAGTATTCATTTTCTATCAGACGGGTTTCTTGTTGGAAACTCTCGTTTTCATTATTAAAAACATCGTCCATCAGATTGTTGCGGAGTAGTCTGCTCATCCATACCCCTGCCATGAGCAAAGCTATATATCCCAAGCCCGTTGTAAGGATGTAAAGCGATGTGGCAATCACTGCCGACAGCTTTAATAATGGTATGTTCAGAAAGAACAGCACAAAGCCAATACCTAAGGCGGTGTAAATCTTAGCCCATGTTATCTTTTCATTCTTTACGCCCTTAGTACCGAGACAGCTTAACGCCAACAATAGCAATGCGAAAATCTTAGTGAAAAGCGTGTGTGAAAAAAGCCCTGCGGTACGGTTGAAATTGGTCAGTATCTTGCCGATGATTTCCAGTGTCCATCCACGCTCGGCAAAGAAACCGTAACAGAACCAATAAAAATGCATCAGTACCAATAGAATACTTACGGCACGCATAAAAGCCATAATTTTGGCTAAGCCTCTCAAATCGTCTTCTCCTTGCATAACAAAAATTTTAGTGATGCAGGGAATTTAGAGGCTATTTAAAAGCACTTATTCAAAGCGGTGTCGGATGGCTTTTGGTGGCTTAGTTTGGCTGAGTATAGTAGAAGCCGAAAAAGTAAAACTTGCTATTGAGTATCAAGAGCAATTTTTTGTAACTTTGTTCCTAACAAAAAACTAAAATATTTAATCCAATGAAGCTGTAAGTAACCGTTCAAAAATGGAGTTGACAATTCATCACTTTGTATAAGTGATGAAGAAATGCATGCAAAACTTTAAATTTAGTACAATGACACAGCTACAAATGATTGATACGACCAAATCAATCGCTCAACAGGACGAAAATGTTTCCGCAGTTTTAATGTATGGGTCGTTTACCAAAAACGAGGGCGACCAATATTCTGATATTGAGTTTTATATTTTTCTGAAAAGCAAAGAAAATTTTTCTGCCAAAAAGTGGGTAAACAAGATTTATTCGACAACGTTATACTTTACGAATGAATATGGCAGTGAAGTCGCAATTTTTGAGAACCTGATTAGAGGTGAATTTCATTTTTTAACAATAAATGAGATTGACGTCATAAAATCGTGGGAGGGCTTTGTATCGTTCAGTGATTTTGACCAAATGAACTTAATTGACAAAGACGGTTTTTTGACTGAAACACTTAATCAAATAAAAACAAAATTGCCCGACAGAACTACAAATGAAAATATCTTATTTTTAAGCCAATCATTACTGAATGTATTGTTGACAACAAGTAACTTGATTAAAAGAAAGGAATACGCTCACGCTTACCAAAGCCTGTCAAACGTACAAAAGTATTTACTTTGGTTAATCCGAATAGCAACAAATCAAACCCACCATTGGGAAAGTCCGACAAAAAGTTTAGAGAATGATATTGACAAAGATTGGTATTCAGAATTTAGATTGACAACATCTGATTTGGACACTGGCAATTTAAAAGTAGCTTTCCAAAATTCATTGAACTTATCAAAAAAGCTGTTTGATGAATTAGGTGTTAAGACAGACCTAAAACGACTACTAAATAGGATTGAATAAGCTGATTTTCTATTTCTTTATGTGGTTGGGAAATGTTTATTGCTTGTAATCTATTCCTACAAATGCGGTTTACCCATCCACTCTGTTAAACGTTTCATTCAAAGCTAACCATCAAAGACCAAGATGTTAATCCTGGTCTTTGATGGTCAAAAAAGCTATTGTTGTCTTCCATGCCTTTTGCGTTTCTTCTTTTTCTTCATACGGTTGGCAAATTCCTGTTCCTCGTAGTCTTCGCCCTGTGCCTCCGGCAGTAGCCCACCCAATCCGTCTATCCATAAATCATCGGTCTGCTGTTCTTTATTTAGGAAGTTAAAAAGTGCATGGGCTTCCTCTTTCTCTACGGTGTTGCCTGTGATCGATGACTGATTTTGTGCGTTTGTTTTTTCAGTTTCTTGGCGTTGCCCAACCGCTTGCTCGTTCCACCAATCATTAAAGACATTCGCCGAAAGGTTTTTACCTAAAGCTGAACCGTTCCAAACGGTACGGCTTTCGTGGTCGATAAAAGTCATACCATATATACGCGCCTCATCGTTGCGCCGTACCACGGTATTGATACCCTGTTCCAATAACTGCTTTTTAAAATCGGTTTCGTTTGTAGCGGTGTGTATTGCCACTTCAATGGTGCTTTTGAGTACAGCTCTTACGGGGTCGGCTTTCATTTTCTCTTTAGCCTTTGCGAATTGGTTTTGCAATTCGTCCAGTCCTGCCTGCTTCCCGAAAAGGGATGCCTTAAAAGGATTGCTCGCTTTTTCTCCCTGTTCGTTCAGCGCAAAATAAACAAGACCGTTTTTAGGCTGTCCGTGCAGTTCCCCTTTGACTTCCTCCGCCGTAATATTGAAAAGCGATAGCAAAGCGTTGTACGCTCCGAGGCTTGCGTAACTGTAATACTTCGGCAAGTGTCGCACCACCGATGCGATTTGGCTCTTAACGTCTCCGGCTCTGTAATCCACCGGACGGAATACCTGCTCGTTTCCGGTACGCTGTTTTTCCGTTGCAGGTATAAGATTGTACATTTGTTCCAAATCCCGACAGATTGCCATCGAACGTGGATGGTCGTAACTGTCCCGTAGCTTCTTGCCGTCCAAACCCACACAGACCGTTACGATATGAATATGGGTGCGTTCAATATCGGTATGCTTAAAAACGATATATGGTTGGTTGCCATATCCCATGCGCTCCATGTACTCCTGCGCCATTTTTACGAACTGCCCATCGCTAACCCTATCCACAGGATCAGGGTTCAGCGATATGTGGCGCACTGGCTTTTCCGTTCTGATATTTGCGGACAGATACGGCTCAAAACACAGGTGCAGGTAACTGGTCGAATAGGTATTATCCAATGTTTCGGGTATTCTGTTCAATAATAAAACCTGCCCGTTTTCACTGTCAATCTTCTTTTGGTTGTATGAAATTGCACCGTACAAATTCTCGCTCTTGCCAATCTTTGCTATCATCTTATCTATGTTTTTGTAGGTGTTCTCTTTCAAATTCCTGTGTTAGCTCAATCACTTTCCGGCATAAATCCGCCATTTCTGCCGTCTGCTTTTCCAGTTTAAAGAGGTAAGCCGATGCCTTTTTCTCCGAGAAATTGCGGTAAAGTATCTTCACGATTTGGTTATAATTCACACCAACGGCTCTGAACTGGCTGTAAAAATTGGTGAGCCTTGTATGAAAATCGACTGCATCCATATCAATTTTTACGGTCTTTATTGGCTTCTGAAAGATACAGGCTGTAATGAAATGTGCCATTACTTTCATTCCCGATTGCTCGAACAACGTAAGAAACTGTGCATTTTCCATGTCGTTGAGACTAATCGAATAACGGTGGCTAGCAGGGTCTTTCTTAGGCTTGCGACCAACTTTGTTTGTTCGGTTTCTTCTGTTGTCTTCCATATATAAATCCATTAATAATTACTATAAACTGCGACTTCGGAGCGGTTTTCAGCCCCCTGCAAGATCAAGTGGTTTTGAGGTGCGGGAATTTATTTCGAGCATCTCAAAACATAACTTGCTCTGTTCGGGTGAACAGAAAATCCGCCTTACGGGTCGGATTGGATAAAGCGGAAAAAAACGGCTTTGAGCCGTTCCACTCGTTAATGCTATACCCCAATAATTTCTCCATTCACCCCTTGCATTTAAGTCCTTACAAAGTAAGGGTAGCTTTTCCAAAACATTGCCCTATCGCTCCCGACCAAACATTGCCAATAAATGCCCCAAACTACCGCGTTAAAAGAGTGCATCGGAATAACCTGCTTCTTTGTGCTATCAGTCACGCAAGCCTGTTTGCAGGCATCCGCTCCCGATGGCAACGCTGAATGACAGAGCGCAGGATTGCAGGAATGCCGCAACGCATGACGGCATTCCGCACGGCAGGCAGGAATATCGGACGACAAGCAAGCCATCGGTCTTGCCCGTGTGAAAGCCGTAATGACGGCACGGCTGACTGAACGAACGATGGCAAGCCCGACAGACAGGATTGTATCAAGACTGCCGGACGGTGTGCAGGGATGACAGCCCTGTTTCATGCAGGACGGCAGGCAGTACACGGAAAATAGAAACTTAAAAATAGAATAGAAATGGAAGCAACAAACAGGACAAAATTCATTGCTTTTTCAAGCCAAAAAGGAGGCGTTGGAAAAAGCACATTTACAACCGTTACGGCAAGCATACTCCATTACCAAATGGGTTATAACGTAGCCGTTTTTGACTGCGATTATCCACAGCACAGCATCTGTCAGATGAGGGAACGGGATTTGAAAGTGGTCATGCAAAACGAGGTGCTGAAAAAACTGGCACACCGCCAATTTTCCACCATCAACAAGAAAGCCTATCCGGTATTGCAAAGCAAGGCTGACAATGCCCTAACGGATGCGGAAGCATTCGTAAAGTCCTCGGCTGTTCCCGTGGATATGGTTTTCTTCGATTTGACGGGTACGGTGAACACTTCGGGCTTACTGAATACTCTGGCAGGAATGCACCACATCTTTTCGCCCATCACCGCAGACCGTGTGGTCATGGAAAGCACATTGAGCTTTACCGATGTGCTGACCAACGTCCTTATGAAACATGGGCAGACCTCCATCGAAACCATAAGGCTGTTTTGGAACATGGTCGATGGCAGGGAAAAATCGCACCTGTACGAAATCTACGGCAACGTCATTAAGGAGGTCGGACTGCAAGCAATGGAAACACGTATTTCCGATAGCAAACGCTTCCGCAAAGAAAGCGAGACAACCGCAAAGAACGTCTTCCGTTCAACGTTATTGCCTCCCGATAAAAGATTGTTGAAAGCCTCCCGCTTGGATTTGTTCATCAGTGAATTTTTACGAACCATCAAACTGTAACTGCTATGGAAAACGAAAACAAGAAAAAACCGAATGCTCCGATTGACGAGGCATATCTCATGTCCATTATGGCAGGCGAAACAAAGAAGCCCCAACAGGCGGTAGCTCCCCAAGAGCCGAACGCAGAGCCGACAAAGGAAACCACTACGGAAAAGCCCGTAACCAAAGAGCGTACCCGACAAAAAAGGGCTTCCGGTACGGGCTATGGTGAGCGTTTTCTCAACAGCCATACCATGACACGCCGTGGCGACAAGAGCATCTACATCCGGCAGGAATACCACGAACGGCTTTCCCGTATCGTGCAGGTTATCGGGGAAGATAAGATACCCCTTTATGCCTATTTGGACAATATTCTCGAACATCATTTTGAGCAATTCGAGAAAGCCATCACCGATGATTTCAACGATAAGTTTAAACCCATTTTTTAAAGTATTCGATTATGAACAAGACACAGCAAAACCAACAGAAAAAAGTACTGCGCATAGCCCGATACAAGTCGGCTTTTCTAAGACCGACCGGAGTTGTCGCACGGTGTGGAAAGTCGGTATATATCTGCCCCGATTTCCACAAGAAATTATCCCGTATCGTCTGTATTCTCGGAGAAGGAGATATTACGCTTACCGATTACCTGCACAGTGTACTGAAATACCACTTTGAGGATTTCGGCGAGGAAATAAATACAATCCATGCCCGAAACCAAAAGCCAATATTATAGCTATGGAAACATTGATTGTAATATGCCTTATCATCGTCATCATCCTTTTGCTGAAAGATAAGGTGGTCATCCATAAGACTATCCGCAGGGAAATAAAGCCGGAAAAGAAAAGTCCCGACCTGCCGGATATTATGGGGCTTCCAAAACCTGTGGAACGCCACACCTTGCCACTGGATGCCACAAAGAGACAATCGGGCGAACGTGACGGGATAGCTGATAATTTTGGTACAGAAACCTACGGGATAGGTTTTGGATTGGAAAATCCGCAGATTGAGGGAGAGCCGGATGAAGTTTTCGGGAGTATGTCCGATTTTGAAAATCAGGAAGACGAATGGGATGAGTACGGGTTTGAGGACAGCGACAATGAGTTTGCCACAGGGGTTACCTTTGATGAACTGACAACCGTGGGGGCATGGTTGGAGCAAGATACACTTGAACCTGCCCAGCAACAGAAAGCGGTGGATATAGTTCAGCGATTACAGGGAACGGAATTGTTAAGTCTGCTCGAAAACTCAATGGATGGGGCTTCACGGAAGATTGCAGAATTGTTGGACAAGAGCCTCTCCGCCGGAACGGATTTCAGTTCTCCCGATTTGCGGAAAAGTGATTTAGAGGATTTCGACATTGGGGAGTTTGTGTGAACAAACTCCCTTATTATTTGGTCTTGATTACGAAGTTATATAAAAAGTCTATAATCATACGATTTTCCCTCAAATCTTGAAAGCAGTTTACCAATTCGAGCAATCTGATTTGATGAATCAATTGTCGCAGGAAGTTTAGAATATAAATCAAGAGAGTTCCAATTCATCTTAGTTAATCCTAATATTTCTCTCGCAATAATATCTATATTCGATTCACCATAATGCTTAATTATTTTTATCGGTGCAGGGATACTCCGACCCCCTAAATAAAATTTATAGTTAGGTTGTCGTACAGAAGGTACTATACCATGTGTCCATAACAGAGCTGTATGTTTATTTGTCACAATGCAAGTACCTCTTGAGATTGGGAATTTGTCAATTTGTAAATTATTCTGATACACACTCATTGCTAAGAACCGTGCATCTGCTTCGTAATTTATTTCTATAAGGTCAATCTTTTTTATTCCAGCTTTATTAAGACTTCCTTTTATACCGTTAATTTCATCCTCCGTAAACTTGGTTCTTTTGTGTATCACCACTCTTTCAGGTATTTTGTCCATCGACTGATAAAATAGTTCATGGATTGATACCCCAAATTGAAAAGCTTCCTTAAAAGACAGATAAGGGTTATTTTGATTATCTAAAAAATAATTATCAATTTTTGAAAGCCTATATTTTAACCCTTGACCATTAGAATCGTAAATATGACTACAACCGATAACAATTTCAGATTTATCTCCCCTATGTGAAATACTATACCCAATTCCTGCATAAGCTGTGTTTTTCTCTTGACCATATAACAGCCAAGGTGTTCTAAGTGATTTAACGTAAAAGGATAGTGAAAGCCACCAATAAATTTGACACTTCAATTTATCATCTAATGTCTCCTCTCTTATTAATTGGGTAGTAACGCCTTTGGAAGCAGAAAATGCCTTGACGTAATCATGTAAGTCAAAAGTTTCACCTTGATTAGTGTAATTCTCAAATGGTTGCCATTCATTGGGAATAAATATCACGACAGGTCCCACACTTTGAGTATTCGCTAATTGTTCTATTCTCGATGTTATCAATCTTGCTAATTTCAAAGCATTTGTATGATTTTCCTCCACACTATCCGCTTTAAAATTAATATCTACCCATTTTTCGCTATTATCAGCATTCGGTATATTTATAGGTAAATTGTATGTAGATAAAAAACCAGGATATTCGATTAAGTAGTCAGAATTGTTGTTTTCTGGCGCATGCTTTGAATTTAATTCTGAAAGGAAATCAAATAGTTTGTCAGCATAATTTCTACCGCATATGACGGTGAGATTTACCTCCGTCGAATAGACTAATCCATTTAAATTGACATCAAAAGGCCTATTATTGACTAAACCTCTCATCGGGTGATAATCTTTGAATTCGATATCTGATGCAACATTTCGGAACATCAACTGTGGTTCTAAAAACTGAACACCTCTAAATTGGGTTTGCCTTTTGTTATAATTATTCGGATTATATGTCCGAAAATTTGGGTCTAAAACATTAATTTCACCAAATGCAGTATTGGAAGATATTTGAAACTCAAATCCAGTTCCCGACTTTTCGGGATATTCGAATTTTAAATTCCTTTCTGGAAATATAATTCCATTCCAAAAATTCAATAATTCATCATATTTATTGTTGTATAATTTTTCTAATTGCCCTTTACTTATCGATTGTTTATGCTGTTTTGAAATCTCGTTATTAGAAGTAAGATGAACGGCAGGAACGAAAGATAAATATGCAAATTTGCTGTTTTTATCGAAGTAAAACGAAAGAAACAATGCCTTGTGTATGTTAATCTCATCGTATTTACCAACGATAGATTTTAACCAAATTTTATCCTTGAAATTCGTATCTATTTCATACTTGTTGATAATATATTTCAAGACTGCTTTTAACATTAAAGACTGAAAGGCAGAAACATTTTCTACATCATATTTTGAAATAGGCTCTCTTTTTATTTCCGATTTTAGGTGTGCTTTGAAAACTTTATCTATGTCTGTTAACGTTCCGACAGCATAGACCTTACCTTTAAAAGGTACTGCACATATACTTGTTTCCTTTGTTATTTCCTTTAAAAAACTCCACGGTCTTTCATCTTTATAATCTATCTCAAACTGAAAAACTTCTTTTGGAAATGTAACAGCATGAAGGTTGCTTTTTATGTATTTATCGGTTTTCTTAATATTTAGGCTAAACTCTGTTTTAAAATATTCTTCATCTTTTGAGGACTCCAAAGCTTTTTGGATTTGTTGCTCAATTTCAGAATTTCCCTCAAATGCCGATTTTGATAAATGTATTAAGGTCTTATCGAAACCATCAGTTGATATGTAATATGCTTCTCGTCCCGACTTCCTGATTTTTGAAATCAAATCAGATACTTCTTTATTTATTTGGTCACCAAATCCACACCAATATAATCTACCAGAGCCTTTTTTGGAGAACGCCATAAAAATTGCGTCCATAAGAGACTTATCTCTGCCACTATAGCCTAACACTATTAGGTTTTTATCAATGTGATAATTAGAAAAATGCTCTATAAAAGTATCATTTTGATTATCTAACTCCTTTTCCGTATTCTTCAGAGTAGAGAATTTGTAATCACCATGTAAGGCGATAGTTAGCAACTCTTTACTACTTTGATTTCTATAAATTCTATCAGCGTTATCTAATGTTACCTCTATTGGTGTCAGTTTATTCTGATGTGCTGAACGAACAATTAACCCATCAAAATTTGTCGTCCAAACGGATTTGACAATGTTATGTTCAGCTAACGTGCAAAGTAATTTATATCCGATATAGGGTTCTTTATTTTCAATGAGACTGAAAAAATATTTCCGTCTATCATCGGCAATAGGATAAGCTTTTTCGGCATAAAAAGAATATTCATTAGGAGAATCTATAGGAGGATATTCTCCTTGATTATCTAACCAGTTTTGAATGCTCTTTCGGACAGATTCATTTTTGTAGTTTTTATAAAACTCTGCGGAATTTATATTTTTCGAAAGATAGATATCCTTCTTCCATTCCCAAATACAATCGTATGCAGATTGAATTCCAGAACTAATTGAAGCTCCTGCACCTAATAAAAATGAATGTGGAACATCCACATTTCTTTTAAATGACCTTAAAAAGGCATCATATTCAAGTTGTATATTTTCCGTCATAAAGTAATAATTCCAAGTTATTCAGGAACATAAAAGTCCTATAATTTCTACCATGAAAAATGAGCGATTAACAATAAGTAATGTTCAAATCAGTTTTGAAACACTTAAAAGTTTTGCTTGATTCAATTATTTGCTAAAATACTAATTTTTGAGTGTCTAATCGCCACTCACTGCCAACTAATTCCGCTGAATTCCACTTTCCCGTACCGCTTCGATTTCCATAAGACTTTTGTTGCAAAAGCCCACACGGGGTGGGCAGGCAATAACAATTTAATTCAGTTTAATCATGGAAAAACAAAGCAAAAAAGTGTTGCTGACAGGCGTCGCGTTCCTGTCGGCATTTGGTGTGTTCGCACAGGGCAACGGCTCGGCAGGTATCACCGAAGCCACGCAGATGGTAACGAGTTACTTCGACCCTGCAACCCAATTAATCTATGCAATTGGTGCAGTGGTTGGGCTAATCGGAGGCGTAAAGGTGTACAACAAATTTAGTAGTGGTGACCCCGATACAAGCAAGACTGCGGCGTCGTGGTTTGGGGCTTGTATCTTCCTTATAGTCGCAGCGACCATTCTCCGTTCATTCTTCCTTTAATCTGGCGTATTATGAGCAACTACAATATCAATAAAGGTATCGGTAGGACGGTTGAGTTCAAAGGGCTGAAAGCACAGTACCTGTTCATCTTCGCCGGAGGTCTGCTCGGTGTGCTTATCCTCGTCATGATAATGTACATGGCAGGTGTAAACTCATACATCTGTCTGTTTGTCGGGGCAGGCGGAGCATCGCTTATCGTTTGGCAGACATTCGCATTGAACGGCAAATATGGCGAATACGGATTGATGAAAGTCGGGGCAAAGAAAAGGCATCCGAAATATATCATCTGTCGCAGATCCGTACATCGCTATCTGAAATGCACCCCTAAATCCAATGCCCTATGAGAAATACAGGAAAAGCCACAACTCTCGAAAGCAAGTTTCCATTACTGGCGGTGGAACACAACTGCATCATTTCAAAGGATGCGGACATCACGGCTTGCTTTCGAGTACACCTGCCGGAACTGTTCACCGTAGCATCGGCAGAGTACGATGCCATACATTCAGCATGGCACAAGGCTATCAAGACCTTGCCGGATTACGCCATTGTCCACAAACAGGATTGGTACATCAAGGAAAGTTATGCGCCGGATATTGCACAGGAAGACCAAAGTTTTCTTGCGAAATCCTATCAGCAACATTTTAACGAACGTCCTTTTTTAAACCATTACTGCTACCTCTTTTTGACCAAGACGACCAAAGAGCGGATGCGGATGCAGAGCAACTTTAGTTCGCTTTGCAGAGGTGTCCTTATCCCGAAAGAAATTAGAGATAAAGAAACCATACGCCGCTTCATGGAGACGGTTGCACAGTTTGAGCGGATTATCAATGACAGCGGTTTTGTGAAACTGGAACGCTTGTCCGAGGGTGACATCATTGGCACAGACGGTACACAGGGGCTGCTCGAACAATACCTTACCCTGTCGAGGAGAAACCGGAACGCCCATGCAGGATATAGCTTTGGGCAGTGAGGATGTGCGTATCGGCAACAAAAGGCTGTGCATGCACACCTTGTCCGATACGGACGATTTACCCAACATGGTATCGGCAAATACGAGGTATGAAAAGCTGTCCACGGACAGGAGCGATTGCCTGTTGTCCTTTGCCGCTCCGGTTGGCTTGCTCCTTAGTTGCAACCACATCTACAACCAATATTTGTTTTTGGATAACAGCGATGAGAACCTACGCAAGTTTGAAAAGTCAGCCCGTAATATGCACTCACTGGCAAGGTATAGTCGTGCCAATCAGATTAACAAAGAGTGGATTGAGAAATATCTGAATGAAGCGCATAGCTTTGGGCTTTCCTCAATCCGTGCGCACTTCAATGTGATGGCGTGGTCGGATGACCCGTACGAACTCAAACAGCTAAAGAACGATACGGGCAGTGCGTTGGCATTGATGGAATGCAGACCGAGGCATAACACGGTAGATGTTGCAACGCTGTATTGGGCGGGCATGCCGGGCAATGCAGGTGACTTCCCGGCAGAGGAAAGTTTTTATACGTTCATCGAGCCTGCACTGTGCTTCTTCACCGAGGAAACCAATTACCAAAGTTCGCCATCACCTTTCGGTATCAAGATGGCGGACAGGCTTACGGGAAAACCGATCCATTTGGACATTTCCGACCTGCCCATGAAAAAAGGTATTATCACGAACCGTAACAAATTTATTTTGGGGCCATCGGGTTCGGGTAAGTCTTTTTTTACCAATCACATGGTACGCCAATACTATGAGCAAGGTGCGCACGTCCTGCTGGTGGACACCGGAAACTCTTATCAAGGATTGTGTGAGTTGATTAAGGGCAAGACCAAAGGTGAGGATGGTGTTTACTTCACTTACACGGAAGACAACCCGATTGCATTCAATCCATTTTACACGGACGATGGTGTTTTCGACATCGAGAAAAGGGAAAGTATCAAGACTTTGATACTGACCTTATGGAAGCGTGATGACGAACCGCCGACCCGTTCGGAGGAAGTGGCGTTGTCCAACGCAGTGAGCGGTTATATCGACCGTATCAAGCAGAGCGATGAATATCCCTCTTTCAATGCATTTTACGAGTACGTAAAAGGCGACTACAAAAGGGTACTGGAAGAAAAACAGGTAAGGGAAAAAGACTTTGACGTTGCAGGTTTTCTAAATGTATTAGAACCTTACTATCGTGGGGGTGAATACGATTACCTGCTCAATTCAGATAAACAACTTGACCTACTTTCCAAACGCTTTATCGTGTTTGAAATTGATGCGATTAAAGACCACAAAATCCTCTTTCCCATAGTGACCATCATCATTATGGAGGTCTTCATCAACAAGATGCGCAGGCTCAAAGGTGTACGTAAGCTAATACTGATTGAGGAAGCGTGGAAAGCCATCGCCAAAGAGGGAATGGCGGAGTACATCAAGTACCTTTTTAAAACCGTCCGCAAATTTTTTGGTGAGGCCATCGTGGTCACGCAGGAGGTGGACGACATCATCCAGTCACCCGTGGTCAAGGAAAGTATCATCAACAATTCCGACTGTAAAATCCTCTTAGACCAACGCAAGTACATGAACAAATTCGATGACATCCAAGCGATGCTCGGACTGACGGAAAAGGAAAAATCCCAAATCCTTTCCATCAACATGAACAACGACCCGTCAAGGCTTTACAAAGAGGTGTGGATTGGGCTTGGCGGTACGCATTCCGCCGTGTATGCCACAGAGGTTTCGCTCGAAGAATACCTCGCCTACACCACGGAGGAAACCGAAAAAATGGAGGTCATGCAACTGGCTTCCGAACTGGAGGGCAATGTGGAACTGGCGATAAAGCGCATTGCTGGGCAAAGGCGTGAGAACACAAATAATTATTAATCATTTAAAAATCAGAACAATGAAAAAAGTAATGTTACTGGTGTGTACGACATTTATGCTTGCCGTTGCACCGTCCGCAAAGGCACAATGGGTGGTAGTTGACCCGTCAAATCTGGCATCGGGTATCATCAACTCCGCCAATGAAATTGTGCAGACCTCTTCCACTGTATCGAATGTAGTGAAGAATTTCAACGAGGTAAAAAAAGTGTATGAACAGGGTAAGGAGTATTACGACAAATTGAAAGCGGTAAACAACCTTGTGAAAGATGCCCGAAAAGTGCAACAAACGGTGCTACTCGTAGGCGATGTGTCCGAAATGTACGTGCAGAATTTCGGTAAAATGATGAACGACCCGAATTTCAGTCCGCAGGAACTGACGGCAATTGCCAATGGTTATTCCACGCTATTGAACGAGAGTACCGAACTACTCAAAGAACTGAAACAGATTGTTACCTCTACCTCGCTTTCACTGAACGATAAGGAACGTATGGACATTATCGACAGGGTTTACAAAGAGGTCAAGGATTACCATAGCCTTGTCCGCTATTTCACCAACAAGAATATCTCCGTGAGCATTTTGAGGGCTAAAAAACAGAACAACACCAAGAGGGTGCTTGAACTGTACGGCACTGCTGAACAAAAATACTGGTAAGCTATGGAATGGAACAATCTTCACGAACTCCTGCGCTCGCTTTACGATGAGATGCTCCCACTGTCCGCCGATATGGCGACAGTGGCAAAGGGTATCGCCGGATTGGGCGCACTGTTCTACGTAGCACTGAAAGTGTGGCAGGCATTGAGCCGTGCAGAACCGATAGACGTGTTTCCGCTCCTGCGACCTTTCGCCATAGGGCTTGCCATTATGTTCTTTCCGACCATCGTATTGGGAACTATCAATGCGGTAATGTCTCCGGTGGTAAAAGGCACACACGCCATGCTCGAAAACCAAGTGCTTGACCTAAACAAGTTACAGCAACAAAAAGACCTATTGGAGAGGGAGGCGATGCTCCGCAATCCCGAAACCGCTTACCTCGTAAGCGATGAGGAATTTGATAAGAAACTGGACGAATTGGGGTGGTCGCCGTCCGATTTGGCTACGATGTCTGGAATGTACCTTGACCGACAAGCCTATAAGATTGAGAAAGCCATAAAGGAATGGTTTCGCAACCTATTGGAAATACTTTTCCAAGCCTCCGCTTTGGTCATCGACACCATACGGACGTTCTTCCTTATCGTACTGTCCATCCTCGGGCCGATAGCCTTTGCGATAAGTGTATGGGATGGTTTTCAATCCACACTTACGCAATGGCTGACCCGATATATCAGCGTGTACCTGTGGTTGCCCATCGCCGATATATTCAGCTCCATGCTTGCAAAAATTCAATCCCTCATCATCGAACGGGATATTGATATGCTCGCCGACCCGACCTATATCCCAGACACATCCAATACGGTGTACATCATTTTCATGCTGATTGGCATAGTGGGCTATTTCACCATTCCAACAGTGGCAGGTTGGGTTATCCAAGCCGGAGGCGCAGGGAACTTCATGCGCAACGTCAATCAGACAGCATCGAAAAGCGGAAACATCGCCGGAGCCGGAACAGGGGCTGTTGCAGGCAATATCGGTGGCAGGTTAATGAACAAATAAAATCAGGAAGCAATGGAATTTAAGACACTAAGAAATATCGAAAACAGCTTTAGGCAAATACGGCTGTACGCCATTGTATTTGCCGTACTCTGCACCTGCGTGGTAGGATATGCCGTATGGCAGTCCTACCAGTTTGCGGAGGCACAACGCCAAAAAATATATGTACTGGACAACGGTAAATCCTTGATGCTGGCACTGGCACAGGATGCAAGCATCAACAGACCCGTTGAGGCAAGGGAACACGTTAAGCGTTTCCATGAACTGTTCTTTACGCTCGCACCGGATAAGAACGCCATCGAAAGCAACATGAAAAGGGCTTTTAATCTTGCCGACAAATCGGCATTCGATTATTACAAAGACCTTTCGGAAAAGGGCTACTACAACCGTATCATTTCGGGCAACGTGCAACAGCGTATCGAAGTGGACAGCGTGGTCTGCAACTTCGACACCTATCCCTATGCCGTAAGGACGTATGCCAAACAGTTTATCATCCGTCCAAGTAATGTGACCAAACGAAGTTTAGTCAGCTCGTGCCTATTGTTAAACTCGGTCAAGTCCGACAACAATCCCCAGGGCTTCAATATCGAAAAATTTGCCGTGTTGGAAAACAGGGATGTAGAAGTCGTTGACCGCTAAAATAAAGATTATGGAAGCAATATCAGATTTGAACACATTCGCCAAAATCCTTACCGCAAAGGGGTATAACGGCTATTTCCATACGCAGGGAGCGTATGCCGGAAAACTGAAAGACAGCATAAGTGAATACCTCGAAAACTGCCGAAAGGGTGCGGAGGGCGTACCAAAGTCGCAGTTATTATTGACGGGCTTTCTGCAATGGGCAGGCGATAACAAACCCTATGTAGAATGCTGTATGTGGGTGAAGTACCTAAACGGGAAATTCTTCCTCCATAAAATGGAAGTTGCAAGAAAAGACCAATTCGGGCAATTACTGAAACAAACGGAACTGACCGACCTGTCGGTCGTGACCGCTCCCAAAGCAAAGGAGGCAATCGCTATGGTGAGCGATGCACAGGAGCAAAAGGCGGTTCACAGGCAGAAACGGTTCAGTCTCTAAAACGGGTTAGGCATGAAAAATCTAAGAACGGCAATCAATAATTGGTTTGACAAACTCGATGGACAGTGGCGAGCGATGCCTGTCAAAAAACAGCACCGCTATACGCTACTGCTCTTTTCGGGCTATGCGCTATTGTCCATTATCGTACTGTTGAAAATCTGCTACGATGTAGCACAGCCCGATAATACTATGACCATTGAGCATATCGAAAACCCTATTAGGCAAAACAATTCCTCGGTTTCTCCGCAGGACAGTATTAAAACAATTTTAAAAGGTAAAAATTATGAAAGACAGTGAAAACAAAAGGGTAAGTTTTTTGGTCGAAGATGACGACCCCAAAAACGGAATGGATGCACCGCAGGACGGTGCGCAGAACAAAGCCGAAAAGTTAAAGAAGCCTATCATTTTTGCCCTTATGGGCGTGGTGTTCTTCGGCTGTATATATTTAATCTTCAAACCATCTTCCGACAAGCAAAAGGTTGAGGATATTGGTCTGAACGATGCCGTACCACAGGCAACAGATGCAGTGCTTCAATCCGATAAGCAAAAGGCTTATGAACAGGAAATGCTCGAACAGAAAATGGAGGAAAAGCGCAATGCGCTCCTGTCATTATCCGACTATTGGAGCGAGGACAGTATCGCCGATCCGGAAGCGGAGCAACCGGATGAGGGCTACGAAGACGGTTACGCTTACGGCGGTGGTACACGCAGGAACAGCAACCCTGCTTTGAACAGCTACCGCAATGCACAAAGTACGCTGACCTCGTTCTACGACAACAGCGATTACGAAACGCAGGAACTCCGCAGGCAGGTTGAGGAACTGAAAGAACAACTGGCAGAAAAGGACGTACCGCCTGTAACGACCGTGGATGACCAGTTGGCTTTGATGGAAAAGTCATACGAAATGGCATCCCGTTACCTGCCACAGTCTCCGGCACAGGGGGAAAATACGGACACAACAGTTTCGGCAAAGAGTACCTCACAAAAGGAACATTTCGTGGCGTTCACCCCTGTAAGGAAAAATGCGGTTTCCGCATTGTACCGTGAACCGACCGACAGTGCTTTTTTGGCAAACTGGAACGAAACCCGAAACCGTGGCTTTTATACGGCAGGCGTTTCGGAACAGGTCATACAGCCGAAAAACAGCATCAAGGCGGTAGTACAGGAAACACAGGTCGTGACAGGCGAAAGCGGTGTACGGTTGCGCCTGTTGGAAACAGCAAAAACGCCTGTTCGCTCCATTCCGGCAGGAACGGTACTGACGGCAAATGCCAAGTTTCAAAGTGGCAGGTTACAGTTAAAGGTAACATCCATCGAATTTGAGGGCAACATTATTCCGGTCGATATAACCGTGTATGATGTGGACGGACAGCAAGGGCTATATGTACCATATTCACCCGAAATGAATGCCCTTACAGAGATAGCCTCCAACATGAGCCAAACCTCCGGTACTTCCATCATGATGACCCGTTCGGCAGGGCAACAGATGGCAGGCGACCTTTCCCGTGGTGTGGTGCAGGGTGTATCGGGTTACTTCTCCAAGAAAGTGCGGACACCCAAAGTAACGGTTAAAGCCGGTCATCAGCTATTCCTCGTTTCAAAAAACTAATGTTCAACACTAAAAATCAGAAAGAAAATGAACGCAATATTTAAAAACCTCTTGGCACTGGTCTGTTTGACCCTCTTTATTACAGGTGCAAATGCACAGCAAGTCGCATCCAGTACAACAAAATTGAGCATGGGCAAGGTTGAGCCTTACGAAATGCAGGTGACGTACAGCAAGACCTCGCACCTCATATTCCCGTCCGCCATCCGCTACGTGGATTTGGGCAGTGTGTATGTTGTCAAAAGAATTGAGACACTTTGTTTAAAAAAATTAAGAGAGCGTTTTTGTTTTATAAATGTATTATTTTTTCTTTAAAATACAGTTGTTTTCTTTTTGCAAAAGTTTGATTTTTAATTATTTCTCTTTGTTTTAAAATTTGGTCTGATCTACCAAAGTACACATCTGCAGGTGTTAAATTATTTATAGCCTCATGATACCTACTGTTGTTATAATTTTCTACGAACTTTTCTAATGCTTGTATTAATTCTTCAGGATGGTAATAATGATCTAATTTCATAACGTTTTTCATTGTTCTGTGGTATCTTTCAATCTTTCCCTGCGTTTGTGGGTGTAGTGGTTTACCTCGAATATGTTTCATTTTCTGCGTGTTTTTTAAGTAATCACTCAGTTCATTTGATACGTAGCACGGTCCATTGTCAGAAAGCAACTTAGGCTTTTGTTTGGTTTTTAACTTTGCCTTTTCAATAGCCGTTTTGACGGTTCTTTTTACATCTTCAGCCTTCATTGAGCTGCATAACTCCCAATGAATGATATAGCGGCTGTAATCGTCTAAAATTGTACTTAAATAATACCATCCCCAACCAATTATCTTAAAATAAGTAAAGTCAGTCTGCCACATTTGATGAACAAAATTAGTTTTATCTTTAAACTCATTCGCGGCTTCAATTAAAATATGACTAGGGGCTGGTAACAAATCTCTTTGTCTTAAAATGCGATAAACACTCGATTCTGAAATGTAGACGCCCAACTCATCGGTCATTTTAAAAGCTAATTCTCTAGCGGATAACTCTGGATAATCCAAGGCTAGCTCAACTAGTACATCTTTTTGTGATTCAGGAATACTGTTCCATTTTCGATATACGGTCTGATGCTTGGGTTCAAGTCCTTTAAATCCATTTTCCAGGTAACTCGCATACCATTTGTAAAAGGTACTTCTGGCAATACCAAACTCTTGTAGGGTCCGCTTTACGCCAATTTCTGAGCGAGTAACTATTTGGATTATTTCATATTTTTCACTAGCTGTTAATCGCATGTATCTCCCGAATTTATTTTTTAATCCAACGAATCCGAGGTTTTTTTTACAATATCATAACGAACCACTAAGTCAGCTATAATTTCTTTTAAACGCAGGTTTTCTTTACGCAAATCAGAAACTTCATCACTAGTTGCTTCACGTGTAATATCGCCAGATAACCTTTTTTTACCTGCTTCTAAAAACTCTTTATTCCATTTATAGAATTGAGATTGAGAGATGCTATACTTTCGACATAACTCTGATACAGAGATTTCGGCTCGCAAGGCTTCCATAACGATTAAAATCTTTTGTTCTGCTGTAAAGATTCGACGCGTGTTGTTGCGAATATCTTTTACAAACTTTTCTGGAGTTTTCTTTTTAGATGTAGCCATAATTAAAAGTAATGTTTTTCGTTTAAACACTATCTTAACTTTTCTATTTTATGTGTCCACTTTTTGCTGACGATTTACAATGAATCAGGAAGGCTGTTAAGCAAAAAAACAACAGGGAAATCTAATTTAGAAGTGTTTTATACTTACAGCCCAGCTTTAAAAAACTTGCTTATTAAAGAAGAGGGGACAAATGAAGGTAATTCATTCGCTAATACCGTAAATTATGATAACTATTTTAGGATTTCAGAACAAACAAATACTACTCCTTATTTTAGCTTTAAAGAAATTGTAAACTATGATGCAATAGGGCGGGTTAATAATTCAAGCTCTGAAGTTATAAAAGACGGACAAATACTACAGAATGTAACATTAAACCATCAATACAATCCGTATAATGGAGAGGTAATGTCAGTTAAAGAAGTAACAAATGGTACGGTAGGCAAAACGATTTGGGAAGTAACTTTAAAAAGTCAAAGAGGGGAAGCTTTAAAACAAAAATTAGGAGAAGCTATTTTTGTAGAACATGATTTTGATCTTTATGGAAACCTAATCAATATTAGAAATAGAAATGAAACGCAATGGTTATCCAATAAAGAGTATCAATATCAAGTTGATAGAGGTTTACTTATTAAAAGAAAAGATACGCACTTTGGTTGGGAAGAAAACTTTACCTATGATACTTTTGATAGGTTGTTAACTTGGTCGTCTCCGTTAGGTACCAATTCTAATACATACATTTCTGATGGTAGAATTAACCAAAACAGCCAAGTAGGTCAATACAGTTACAATACGGCTGCCAAATACAAAAAGGAAACAATTGCTTTAAATGAAAATGGAGCGAGCTATTATAATAATAGATCTACTCAAACGGTAGTTTATGATGGTTTTAAACGTCCTTTAAATATTAAGGAAGAGAATAGAGGTATTATAGATTTTGAGTACGGTATTAACAGTTCTCGCATTAAGGCTGTAAAAAACAATCTGATAACCAATGAGAAAACTACTAAATATTATGCTCCAAATGGTACTGTTGAAATAGCTGTAGATGAAAACCAAAATGCAAAAATTATTAATTATTTAGGTTCTCCATACGAAACACCGTATATTTATATAACAGATGTTAATTTAAACTCAAAAATAAAAAGTAATGAAAGCTTTTATTATTTAGGCAGGGACTTTCAGGGATCAATTACTGAAGTTTTTGACGCAAACGGTAGCTTTGCTATAGAAAGACGTTTATTTGACCCATGGGGTAATGTAACCAAGCTAGAAAACAATGTCAGTCATAACTATGCAGAAGGGGAAAATGCGTACCTTGTATTCTTAGATCGTGGCTATACAGGACACGAACATTTTAACGAGGTGGGGATCATTCATATGAATGGTAGAATTTATGATCCTATATTGAAACAATTTTTAAGCCCTGATAACTTTATACAAGATCCGTCTAACTCACAAAACTACAATCGTTATGGATATGCTTGGAATAATCCGTTAAAATACATAGATCCAAGTGGTGAATTGTTTGGAATGACAGTATTTGCAGCTGCAGTTGTAAAAGCTGCAGTTGTAAGCGCATTTGCATACACTATGGTTGGCTTAACAACTTGGACGGAATTTTCTGCTTTAGGTTTGTTAAAATCTACAACAATAGGAGCTGTAAGTGGAGCAGTATCTTTTGGAATAGGTAATCTAGTAAGCAGCTTTTTAAGTAATCTTCCTGCTGATTATGTACTAACCAAATTAGACGTAGGGTTGATTACTGGTACCCAGGCAGTTATGCATGGTATTTCACAAGGTTTTATTAGCGGTATTACAGGTGGAAGTTTTGAGACAAGTTTTGTTAGTGCAATGGTATCTAGTTTAGTTTCTACTGGTGTTGAATTTACTGGAGTAATCGCTGGTATAGGAGATTCTGGTACAGCAACTATATTATTTGGTACTGCATCAGGAGCTATAGCTGCCAAATTAACTAACGGTAATGTATGGCAAGGGGCTGCTGTAGGATTCTTTGTAAGTGCTTTAAATCACGCAGCGCATAAAATAGTTGAAAACATTGAGTTAGATGAGTTTGCAAAAACTGCATTTGGAGAAGATTATAAAGTGAAATATGGCGTTAAATCATTAAAATGGGGAAGTCAAATGAAAAAAGGCGAAGTAGAAGGTGCGTATTATAATCCAGATAATCAATCTATTATCAATAATGATTCACGTGTTGGCGGGATTAATACTCCAGATAATAGAATTTATATTTCTGATATATATAAAAATTACCCTTTACATTTAGAAGTTACAATAGGACATGAATTGATTCATTCTTATCATAGGACAATTTTTGGAAACAATTACTCACAATCATATTCAGAACATGCTGCATACCAATATTCAATTGATTTTACAGCAAAACACAATATGGCAAGAACAATGGAAGAATTTCAAAATTTCCAAGCAAAATACAAATCAAATGATTTATATAATTATAAATTAATACCAGGTTTTTAATTATGAAGAAAAAAGTATTATTATTAATCTTAAACATATCATTATTTAATGCGTGTCACGGGCAATTAGTAAAAAATGAAGATTTACATTTTTTTTACTTGGGGTATTCAATTTCAACTTTTAATAATGAAGTTAAAAATAATGCATATTTAAATATATTAATAAATAACATTGGAAACGATACTTTATATCTTTCTAAGAGTAACATACGAGTTATTATAAAAAAAGACAATAAGAATATAAAGGATAATAACTATAATGGAGATGCTAATAATAAAAATTCTTATCAACCATTCATTCCACCTTCGTTTCCATCAAAGTATAAGAGTGAAGAAAAGGAAAAGTACTTAATTATGAAAGACTCATTAATTAACATTTATTCAAATAAACTCTTTGAAAAAAATTTAAAAAAAAATCAATTGATAAATAGGTATAAAGAAAATATCTTGAAAAAAATAAAAGAAGATTGTATCGTAATTTTACCTAAAGAAACATATGAATATAATTATCTTGTTAAAAGTAAAAAAATTAATAGAGAATCTAAAATTGAGATATCATATGATTCTAAAAATATTTTTAGCACGATAGAATATGACAACAAGGTATTTAAAATCCAATTATAAAAAATTAGAGACACACATATAAATTAGTTCTATACTTTAAAGTTTATGAACTAATAGATATTTTTAACACAACAGCTACATTAACTCAATTACAAGTAGATTTAATTGTTGGAGGAGTACAGACTTTAATGCATAGTATTTCACAAGGAATAATTAGTGGTATCACAGGGGGGAGCTTTGAAACAAGTTTTGTAAGCGCAATGGTATCTAGTGTGGTTTCTTCGGGAGTTCAGCTAGGTGGAGTAGCAGCTGGCATAGGCGAGTCTAGCGCAACTACTATTCTTTTCGGTACTGCATCAGGTGCTATAGCCGCAAAACTTACTAATGGAAATGTATGGCAAGGGGCGGCTGTAGGATTCTTTGTAAGTGCTTTAAATCATGGAGCGCACCAAATGATACAGAAAGATCCAATAAAAAAATATTGGGATACTAATGGTGATAACAAACTTAATAAAAGTGAGGCTGATAATCACTGGTTGAATGGTAACGGAGAACCTATCACTGTAGATAATAGATTTATTGATTGGTCAGGCTTAAATGTAGAAAAACTTAAAGCTTTGAAAATAGGTGGCACATATGCAATTGAAACTCACGAAGCGTTTATCCATTTAAAGTATGAAACTGCAGCAACATATGGAGGAACATCATTTATAAAAACAGGTGTAAATACAATTGAGGTACAAGATCAAATGTATCATTACAACTATAGAAATAATAATTCTATAAAAAATATAATAAGAAATATAATGACGCGAGTAGGATTACCTGTTGGGCAAAGAGCTGGGACAGGTGCATTATATAGTGGAACGGATTATAAGATACATTATGAAAATAGAAGTATAAAAATTTCAGATTTAAAATAAATATAAATAAAATGAAAAAAATTTATTTTGGAATAATAATATTATTTTGTTTTACTAGTTGTAACGACAAAAATTATTTAGGAAATAATTTTTATTATTTATCTGAATATGAGTCAATGGATATAGGTTATCCTTATGGAACTATTATTTACAAATCAAGCGAAAAGAACATGTTTGAAAAAATAATTATTAATTCTGATGTAGTCAATATAAACAATGATGAGAATTATATAATTGTAAAACAGAGTCCTAATAAAAAACTACTACTTGAGAGCATTAAAAATGATCTAAATGTTTGGAACAATTATTATATTTCAATAAAAAAAGATAGTTTAATCGATTTGAATAATCAAAAAATATCAATCTACAATATTCATAAATTAGTCACAAATAGAGGTACAGAAGTAATTACGGATAGTATTTTTAATAACGAAGTACTATATAGAAAAATGTTTAGAAACAAATTCAACTACTATATAATAGAAAAAAAAACCGATTCTGTTTACGGTCCACTAACTCTGGAAGAACTAAATGTATTTAAAAAAAAAAAAAAAATAGATTTAAATTTCGAAAATTAAAACAAAACCCAGCTTAACGCTGGGTTTATTATTACATATATTACATAATACTTTATGTTTTTCTTTTAGCAATAAAACAAATACAAACAAAGAAATATTATTTATAAAGGTTTCATAGAACTGAAAAATAACAAAATGATTCCAGCAATTTTTTATCAATCTGAACATTTAATTTACTAGCAAACTATCTAAAATACTTACAATTTTACGGGCAATATCAATAGAAGGTAAAACCTCGTTACGCCCTGTATCTACCCAACACATTTTTATGAATACCCAAACGGTTGCTAAATCCGTTTTCTAAAGATGCATAACATGCATAATAAAAAACAAAACGTCCCCTGTACTATCCCCTAAAAACAAAAAAGCGTTGTTATCTACTAAATAACAACGCTTTATATATTTTAATGGTGGGCGATAAGGGATTCGAACCCCTGACCCCCTCGGTGTAAACGAGGTGCTCTGAACCAGCTGAGCTAATCGCCCTAAAACTTAATGCAACAAATATAAAATTATTTGTTTATTTCTATTAAATTTTTTTAATATTTTTTAAAACAACTTTATCTGGGTAGTTTATTAATTCTAGTTCAATAGGTTGGTTTTCTGGGTTTCTTCCTTCAACAATATATATTTTACCCGTTTCGTAAGGCAAATTACTTCTAGAAAAATCAATATCTCCGTGTTTTAAGTTTAAACGAACATCATCTAAGCTCATTTTTTCATTTTTCATTTCAAAATTAGCTTCTTCAGATGTCTGAAACGGTTTGCTACGTAAATCTTTTAAAACTCTACAATTAGGTAAATAGCAAAAAGTTTCTGTTTCTTTTTGATGCAAAATAAACCAAACGGCAAAAGCACCAATCATTAAACCAATTAGGTAATAACCTAAGCGTTGTATAAAATTCATTTATATTTATTTTGTGTAAAAATACAATTTATATTTTACATTAATAGTAAATTTAAATCTCTATAAGCTAAACCAAACCAATCGGCAATATGGCGTTTGGTAATCATACCAGCATAGCAATAAACACCAGCACGAATGGCTTTGTTGTAGGTGATTGATTTTTCTACGCCGCCATTTTCTGCAATTTCTAATAAAATAGGTTCTAGCATGTTGCTTATAGAAGTTGATGCTGTACGAGCATATCGAGACGGAATGTTAGGCACGCAATAATGTATTACTTCATTTTTAATAAAAGTCGGATTTTCGTGCGTGGTAACTTCAGAACTTTCAAAACATCCCCCAGTGTCAATGCTTACATCTACAATTACAGCTCCTTTTTTCATGTTTTCTAGCATGGTTTGTGAAACCAAAATAGGAGCGGGTATCGCCGCGTTTGGCACCAATGGCAACATCGCAACGGCGTAAAGCTTTTAATAAAGTATTGTGTTGTAGGGTAGATGTGTATACGGGAGCGCCAATATTATTTTGTAGGCGACGTAATTTGGTAATATCGTTATCAAAAACTTTAACGCTAGCACCTAATGATATGGCAGTTCGAGCCGCATATTCGGCAACGGTTCCTGATCCTAAAATTAAAACTTCGGTTGGGCGCACCCCAGTAATATTACCGAACAACATACCACGGCTGGTTAATGGGTTTGCCATTATTTCGGCAGCTATTAAAATAGATGCGGTACCGGCAATTTGGCTTAAGGCTCTTACTGCAGGATAACAACCGTCTGCATCTTGAATAAAATCGTAAGCTAAGGCAACAATCTTTTTTTGTTGCAGTTTTTCAAAGTAATTTTTATCTCGGGTTTTTAATTGTAAGGCAGAAATTACTGTTGTTTTAGGTTGAATTAAATCTAACTCGTCTAACGATAAAGGTTCAACTTTTAATAGTAGTGGGCATTTAAAAATACGAGCTGCATCTTGTGTAATTTCGGCTCCAGCCTTAATATAATCGTTATCACTAAAGGTTGCACTTTCGCCCGCCTCCGCTTTCAATTAATACACGATGTCCGTTATTAACCAAGGTTAAAACCGAATCAGGGGTTAAGGCAATGCGCTTTTCTTGGTAATATTTTTCTTTCGGAATACCAATGTGCAAAGCACTTTTATTAACGGGAATAGCTAATTTTTCTTCTAAAGGCATAAATGCCGTACTTGAAAAGGACGAACGTGGCATAAAACTAATTTTTAATAAAAAGTTTGCGTTTACCGTTAGGCAACGTTTCAATAGTAATTTTTGTATGGTTTTTGGGTAACAAATTACTTGCTTTTTCGGGCCATTCTATAAAACAAAAATGGTCTGAATATAAATATTCTTCAATACCAAAATCATACGCTTCTTCTTCCGAATTTAATCGGTACAAATCAAAATGATAAAACGTTTTGTTTTCGGCAGTAACATGCTCGTTTACAATAGAAAATGTTGGGCTTGAAGTTGCATCGGTAACGCCTAAGTTTTTTAGCAATGCTTTTATTAAGGTAGTTTTTCCTGTACCCATTTGGGCATCAAACAAAATAATATTGTTGGTTGTGTTTTGGATGATTTGTTTTGCAACGGCATCAATTTCTTCTAGGCTATAAACAATTTCCATTTTTACAATTTTTTACAAATTTATTTAAATAAAAGTAATTTTTGTTGCATGATGCGACAAATTATTGAATGTGTAATTTTTTAAAATGTGCTATTAGTAAATCTAAACTTTTTTTTACATAAATAGAAATGTTAATTTTTTAATCAATTGCTAAAGTTTAAACAATATAAAAAGTTTATTGAGGTTATATAATTATCGATTAAAGTTCATTTTTTACTGATTAAAAACATTTATCAGTTAGTTAACCCCAAAATCTTTGAATAAATGAAAAAGAATCTAACGTTAAAACCTTTATTCTTTGTCTGTTTGTTCTTTTTTTTTTCAGGAATAGCAAACAGTTATGGGAGTTGGTCACATTTATCCAGTAAATCGCCAATTTCAACAAGGAATTCAAACAACGATGTGTTAGTATCACCAACAAAACCTTCCTTCGTTTTTAGTGATAATTATTTTTTTGCTGATGCCATTTCTTCCTCCTCCAAAAACATAAGTCAGGCATCCTATTTATTTCACACCTTTAATTATGCTATTTTACCACAAACCGTTAATGCTTGTGGCAGTTTACTTATTGTTGATTTTTTGCAACAAAATAATATAGAACTTGATGCTATTGAAAGTTTAGAAGTTTATGATAGCACCAACCAATTGGTTACCAATTCAAGTATTACAGAAAGTGGGGTTTATAGATTTGAAATTACTTCTAATCTGGGTGCTTCAGAATCTTCACTTGTAGCAGTTACAATTACGCCGGCTCCCGTTTTAAGCATTGTTAATGAACAAGTTTTTTTACAAGTAGGACAAACACATCAAATTCAGGCAACTACAACCAACGGTTCTATAATTACGTATATTGATGTTGCTAAAAATCAGCCAGTTCAGGCAAACGTTGGGCCATTTACAACTGCTGGTACTTATATTTATAAGGTTGTTGCTACGCAAAATGAATGCGAAACTGTAAAGTTTGTTACGATTGATGTTAAAGATGTTGCTGCTTGTAAACAAAATAATGTTCGAGAATATGCTACTATCGCAAAACCAGGTAGAACCTTATTAGGTTCTGTTACAAATGCTGCAAACGCTGCTAATGCAAATACAGAAACCTATGCAACAATTACCTTACCTATAAGTTTATTAGGTTTAACTACTGCCTATTTAGATTTAGAGTTTACTAATCCGGTGCCGGCTGGTAAACCTATTGTTTTAAAGCTTGGTACAGGTTATGGTGCTTTAGATTTGCTTTCTGGAGCAACTTTAACAACAATTGTAGAAAGCCAATCTGGAGGCAGAGTAACTAGCGGATTACCGCAAAGCATTCAGGCCAATTTACTTGGCTTACTTAATGGAAAAAATGAATACGAAGTAGTTTTTAATCCCAACCCAAGCAATCCCAACCAAAAGATTTATGGGGTTCGTATTCTTATTACAGCAACTTTATCGGTTGCCCAAAACTTAAACGTTTATAATGCCTATTACAATTCGGATGCGTTAAACACAAATTGTGAAAGTGAAGTGATGGACGTTTTAAGCGGAACCAAAGGTTACGGCGTAAATGTAGCTAATGCTACAGTTGGCGTTAACAATCCTAGAAATTTTATGTTAGATGATGCTAATGCATTTACGCAAATGTTTGTTAATGTTGGTGTTTTAGCCGAATCATATTTAACGCCCGTTTACTCAACATATTCACAAAAAGAAGATGTGATTGAGATGGTTGTTTCTGATCCGAACGGATTATTAAACGTATCGCTTTTAAGCGCTTTAACATACCGAAAATTCGATCATCAAACCCCAGTTGGGCCTATAAATTCTTTAAATGCTAATCTGTTAAGTTTAACCTTACTTTTCGGGTCAACAGATAAATTTGTATTGCGTATTCAAGATTCAAATACTTTAGGACCTTGGGACAGATTTGAATTGCGTTTGGGAGCTGTAGCTAATGTTTTAGAAGCAATAAACATTTATTCAATTAAAAGACAACCCCAAATAAATTTTGTTAACAATCCAGCAGCAACCAATTTTACATTTTGCGTTGGTGAAGAAATTGTAGTAGAAAATCAAGAATGTACAAGTTTTAAATGGTACGAAAGTGCTACAGGAAATGATTTATTATCAAGCGCCAACTCGTTTACTATTCCAGCAAGTTTTTCTGGTAATAAAACAATTTATATTCAAGCCGTTAGAAACGGATGTGAAGTTTTAGAGCGCTATCCGGTGGAAATAACTGTAAAACCATCGTTAGTTAGCACAAACATTTCTGCCACAGCAACGCTAGATGTTGCAAATAAATGTTCAGGAAATGTTGCCCTAACCGCAACTGTTGCATCATCTGTAACCTTAACAAATCCGCAATATCAATGGTTTAAGTTAGTTAATGGTGAACAAATTTTGGTTGAAGATGAATCAAACAACGTTTTAAATGTTTCAGGTTTATTACCAGGAGCTTATTCCTATTTTGTGGGAATAGGTTCTGATGAATATTGTTTTACTCCAGAAAGCGAAAGAGTTCAGGTTGATTTTGTTGTACCGCGTAACACAACCACTGCCGATTTTACATCGAATCACACCGTTGATGTATGTAATGATTTGACAGTTTCGATTACGCCAGATGCTGCCTTAACTAACGTAACTTATGAATGGTATTTAGATGCTGCAGGAGTTACTAAAATTACTAACGTAACGCTTAACGGAGTAACGTACCAAGTTACTGCCAACCAATTATTGGTTACTGGCTTACCTATTGTTAATGCGCCGTTAACATATTATGTAGCTTTGGCGAGTGATCAAACCTGTGCAGATTTAACCAATTTATTACCTGTTGTTGTAAATTATGAACCACAGCCCAATTTAGCAGTATTAGTTCCGGGCGATCAAATATTCTGTCAAGCTAGCCAAGCAACTTTAGCCGATATTCGTTTAAATGCTACTGATATTGTTTGGTACGATGCTTTAACAAACGGTACTGTTTTACCTGCATCAACTATTTTAACAGATGGTGCTACATATTATGCGATTCGTACAACAACAGAAAGTTGTGCAAATGTGAGCCGTTTAGCAGTTACGGTTCGTTTAGACGATGTACCGGCACCAACTTTACCAGCAAATCAAATGTTTTGTGAAGTAAATCAGCCTAAGGTTAAAGATTTAGAGGCAAACAATTATTTGGTTGTTTGGAAAGATGAAAATGGGGTTGTTTTAAATGAAAACGATTTGTTAGTGCACGGCAAACAATATTTTGCATACAATGCACCGGTTGCAAATTGTGAATCGGCAACTGCAACTGCTGTAACAGTTACTATTACAACAGGGCAAACCACTGCTGTTAAAAACAATTTAGCTGTTTGTGATAGTACGGCTAACCTGCAAAGCTTATTAGCCGTTTATAATGGAGTTTGGTATGCAGATGCTGGTAAAACAACAATTTTAAATCCAACCGATGTTTTAGTTGCCGGTCAAACGTATTATGCAACGGATTTAGATTCTACAACTTGTGAAAGTACAGCGTACGAAATAACAATTCAAATTGTTCCTGATGCAATTGCAATAACTGCTTCTCAGGGTACAACTGATTTTTGTATCAATCAGGAATATACGTTTCAAGCAACTCCTGGTTTTAATACGTACAATTGGCAATTTGGTACAGCTACCGTAGTAAATGGAGGTGGAATAAACGATTCGTTTATAACGGTTAAATGGAGTACAACAGGTGCACATTCAGTTACTGTTTCGGTAGATGATTTAGCTTGCTTACCAACCAACGAATACGTATTTAACCTTACAACCGTTCCAGATGCAGTTACTATAACCAATTCGGAAGGCACAACTAATTTTTGCATCAATCAAGGATACACATTTCAAGCAACGCCAGGTTTTAGTTTGTACAATTGGCAAGTTGGTAATGCAACTGTTGTAGCTGGTGGTTCTGTAAACGATTCGTTTATAACTGTGAAATGGAATGCGCCTGGATTAAACACGCTTGCTGTAACCGTAAATAACTTAGCTTGTTTAACATCTAACCAACATGAAGTTGTTGTTACAACTTCGGATTGTAGTGTAATTTTAGATCCCGATTTAGGATTGCAAATTAGCTCTAGCCACGCAACACCGTATTTTTTAGACGATGTTCTTTTTACCATAAAAATTGTAAATATGGGAGAAGTAGACTTTACTGATGTTGTAGTTGCTTTTGAGTTAAGTTCAGGATTTGAATTCAAATCTTTTCAAACTCAAACCGGTACATACAATCGTAGATCGTGGACAATTCCTGAATTAAAAGTTGGCCAAGAAGCTATTTTATATGTTACGGCAAAAGTTTTAGAATTTGGTTCTCACGGCCAAGAAGTATCGCTAGTAAGCAGTGTTCCTGTTGATTTACATACCGAAAATAACTCAGCATTTTTACAACTTCAACCTGTAAAAAATGATTGTTTACTTGTTTACAATGAAATATCTCCAAACGGTGATGGCCAAAACGATTATTTTGTAGTTAGTTGTATTGAACGATATCCGCATACACAACTCCATATTTACAACCGATACGGAAATGTAGTGTATAAAAATGCAAACTACAACAATACATTTAACGGACATGCAAACGTTTCTAGAACCTTTGCAGGCAACGAGTTACCTAGCGGAACCTATTTTTACACATTAGATTTTGCAGATGGTACTACAGAAAAAAAATCAGGTTGGTTATACATAATGAGATAAGAAAATGAGACAGTTATATACAATTAAAAATATATTGGTATTTGCAATTTTAAACTGCTGTTCGTTTGCTTACGCGCAACAAACACCCGGTTATACGCAATACATGTACAACACCATGGCTATAAACCCTGGTTATACAAGTTCGGTAGAAAGTGCCGAAGTAAATCTTTTATACCGAACGCAATGGGTTGGTTTAGACGGGGCCCCAAAAACAGCAAATTTTAGTGCTTTAACTCCTTTTTCTTATGAAAGAATGGGTATTGGACTAAACGTTGTTAACGACCGCATCGGGCCAGCTAACGAAACATTAGCTACCGTAAATTATGCCTACAATGTAAGGTTATCTTTATTACATAATTTAGCTTTAGGTGTAAATGCCGGAGCAAAGTTTATGAATATTGATTGGAGTAAAGGCCGCCGAATCGAAGATGCTGATCCGGTTTTTGGTAAAAACATTAACGATTTAAAACCCGTAGTTGGTGCAGGTATTTATTTTTATACTGATAAATATTATGTTGGGCTTGCCGTACCTAATTTTGTTCGTTCTAATTATTATGATGATATTCAGCAGGCGCATGTGGTTGATGCTTTACATTATTATTTAATAGCCGGTTATGTGTTCAATCTTAGTTCGTCGGTTAAGTTTAAACCCAGTGCTATGGTTCGAGCAGTACAAGGAGCTCCGCTATCGTATGATCTTTCAGCTAATTTTATGTTTCATGATAAGTTTACCATCGGGGCTTCATATCGTTGGGACGATTCGGTTTCAGGATTAGCTGGTTTTCAAGTTTCAGATGCCATTTTTATTGGTTATGCGTACGATTATACCACAACTAATTTAGTGAAATACAATCACGGTTCTCATGAAATTATGTTGAAGTTTAGGCTTTTAGATAAGCATAAAACAATTAAATCTCCTCGATTTTTTTAAAAACTAAAAGTCATGAAAAAAACAATTCTAATTTTAGTATTTTGTTTAGGCACTGTGGGCATGGCTCAAGACAATTGGAAATGGTTGTTTGAAGAATACAAGCAACTCAATTATCCTGAAGTGGTGCACCTTTATGAAAAACAAGCTAAAAAAATAAAAGATGATAAAGTTTTACCCGCCGATGTTTACGAAGCAGTTGGTGAATCTTATTTAAAAACGGGTAATTACAGGCAGGCATCGGTTATGTATGGCAAGTTGCATCAATTACAAAAACACAACATGAACGAGGCGCATTTTATTAATTATACGCAAGCTTTACGTACATCGGGTTTTTATAAAGATGCAAATGATTTGGTAGAAGAACGCTTAAAAGCTCAGAAAAATACCAGCGCTTTAAAACTTTTCAATTTGCATAAAAAGCAAATTGATTCTATGGCCCAAGTACAGCCTTTGTATAAGGTGAGCAATATTTCTAGTAATTCTTCCAATTCAGATTTTGGAACGGCATTTTATGGCAATAAAGTTTTATATGCATCAAGTAAAGATGCACCAAAAGCATCTAAAAAGACAGAAGTTAATTTGCAGCCGTATTTAACAATTTATGAAGCCGAGAGAAATGCATCTAACGGAAATTTATCTAACGAAAAAAAATTTCACCCTGAGGTACAAAACAAATACCACAATGCAACGCCAACTTTTTCGCCAGATTATAAAACCATGTATTTTTCAACCAATTTGCAACATAAAAACAAATTAGTTTTAGATACAAACAAGGTAAATAACATTCAAATTTTGCGCGTTCCGATTGTTGATGGTAAACTTGGAGAACCAACCGATATGTTTTTCTCTAATCCAGATTATTCGTTTGGGCATCCTGCCATGTCATCTGACGGAAATTATTTGTATTTCACATCAGATATGCCCAATGGAGCAGGGCAGACCGATATTTACCGTGTTCGGGTTTTTGGAGATGCCTCATATGGGCCGATAGAAAGTTTGGGGACAACAATAAATACTGCCGGACGCGAAATGTTTCCGTTTGTACAAGACGATAAGTTGTATTTTGCTTCAGATGGACATTACGGATATGGCGGTTTAGATATTTTTGAGGCAACTATTTATCACGACGGAACTTTAAGTAATCCAGTCAACTTAGGTAAACCTGTAAATAGCGCTTGGGATGATTTTGCATATATTGCTGATGCGAACGATGATTTTGGCTATTTCTCATCAAACCGTTCGGGCGGAAAAGGAGATGATGATATTTACTTTTTTTTGAAAGAAAAACGAGTGTCTTGTACTCACGCAGTTTCTGGTTTTGTATTTTATGAAAAAGATAAAAGCCCGATTGCTGGTGCTAAAGTTATTTTAACCAATGATAAAGGCGAAAAGTTGGCCGAGGTGCTAACCAATGCAGACGGAAAATACGAAAGCGATATTTCGTGTAATAGCAAAGTTTCTGGCGTTGCAACTAAAGCTGGATATTCAACAGCTAAAAATCAATTTATAACAACTAACGAACCTGTTGTTGCCAATAATTACTTGTTAGCAAAGCTTGATGATTTTTTAGTTACCGATGGTGATTTTAAAAAAATAGATATTAATACTATTTATTTTGATTACAATAAGTTTGCAATTACGCCACAAGCTAAATTGGAGTTAAATAAGGTTGTTGGTGTGATGCAGCAATTTCCGGATGTAAAAATTAGAATTGAATCTCACACCGATTCTCGCGGAAATGACGCCTATAATCTAAAATTATCTGATAACCGAGCTAAAGCAACGCAAAACTATTTAATTGAGCAAGGCATTGCTGATAGCCGAATTGTAAGCGCGAAAGGCTACGGAGAAAGTCAATTAAAAAACAAATGTAGCAATCAAGTTACCTGTTCAGAAGCAGATCATGCTGTTAATCGGCGTTCTGATTTTATAATAGAAAAATAGCAACAAAAAACCTTATCGATTTCGATAAGGTTTTTTATTATATCTGTTTAAAGTAAAAAAGCACCAAGTAAAAACCCAACGGCTATGGCTACAATAACACCAACCAATCCGGGTAACATAAAACTATGATTTAAAACGTATTTACCAATTTTGGTACTTCCGGTTCGGTCAAAATTAATAGCTGCTAATAGGGTAGGATAACCGGGTAATACAAAATCCGAATTTACAGCAGGAAATATGGCAATTAATGCCGGAGTTGGTATTCCTAAAGCAATTCCTAACGGCATCATTGTTTTGGTTGTTGCTGCTTGACTAAACATTAATGCACCTAAAATAAATATTGCAATTGCAAATGTCCATGGATGTTCGGTTACAAAACCTTCTAGAACACCTTTAATTACCACTTCGTTATTTAGCATAAAAGTTGCGCTCATCCAAACAACTCCGAAAACCGAAACAACTGCTGTGGCCATTGATGTAAATAAAGAAGTTTTTGAAACATTTGCAGTTGGTGTTTTAGTTAAAAATAACATTAAAGCAGATGCGGTTAATGTAATAATACTAATAACGGTAACCATGGTTAATTCGCCATTGGCTTTTAAAACCAAGCTGGCTTTTCCGGGCTCAAAACGCGGTAATATTTCAGGAAAGGCACCACAAACTACAATTAATACCACTGCAACAGAAAATATGATTACCGATAATTTTGCGCCTTTTTTTAGCGGAGCAGCAGTTTTAGGATTATCATCCGCTTCTAAACTTTTTGCAAATTCCGGATCTTTCATTTTTTCAATAAAAATAGGATCATCAACCAATTCTTTTCCTTTTTTAAGTACAGCAAAACAAGCCAATAAAATACCAGCTAAGCAAGCCGGAATAGCAATTTTCATCACATCAATTAAAGCGCCCGGATAAGCTAAGATGCCTGCGCCAGCAAATGCAGCAGTTGCAGCACTCATTGGGCTACCGGTTATGGCTAAATGCGAAGCAATTACAGAAACGCTTAACGGGCGTTCTGGTCGTATTCTTTTTTTTGCAGCAACTTCAGCAATTACGGGTAATAACGAATAAAGTAAATGCGCGGTGCCGGCAAATAAACAAAAAATGTAAACCGTAAAAGGAGCAATAAATACAATTTTAGACGGATTACTACGAATTATTTTTTCGGCCAAACGAACCAAGTATTCTAAACCGCCACAAGCTTCTAAGGTTGCAGCCGTGGTAACAATAACCATAATAACCAACATGACATCGATTGGTGGTTCGCCGGGTTTCATGTTAAAAAGAAAAACAAAAATTAATAAACCTAACATTCCTGTTAAGCCCAAACCAATTCCTTTCATTCTGGAACCGATTAAAATCATCAACATTAAAATTGCAAATTGTAAAAATATCATGCTAAAATGTTTAAATAAAAAAATGGAGTTTGGTATTGTAACCATAACTCCATTTTTTTATTTATCGTATTAATAGGCAAAGAAAATATCTTGCAATTGCTGTTGCTTATTGGTTTGGGTTAAAGCTAACATAAGCAAAATTCGGGCTTTTTGTGGTGATAAATCATCGGCTACAATAAAACCAAGTTTTTTATCTTCTACTTCGTTATCTAAGGTAACGCGGCCAGAACCTGCTCTTGCAGCGCGGCATACCGCTACGCCTTTTTTAACTGCATTTTCTAAAGCCCAACCTACTGGTGTGTTAAAATTACCATTACCCATGCCAGCATAAACTAAACCTTTAGCACCTTCTTGTACGTATATATCAACTGCTTTTGGGTTGGCATCGGCATAGCCATAAATAATTTCAACTTGAGGTAATGTTTTTAAACCTTTAATATTGAATTTTTGGTCGTTATCACGAATCGATTTGTAAAAATACGATACTTTACCATCAAAAATTAATCCGATTGGACCAAAGTTTTTAGATTTAAATGTAGCTGTATTGGTAGTTGATGTTTTGGTTACATCGCGAGCGGCATAAACTTCTTCATTCATGGCTACAACAACACCAACTTCGGCACTATTTGGAGATGCAGCAACCATTACGGCATCTAATAAATTTCTGTTTCCGTCTTGGCTCATTGCTGTTGATGGGCGCATAGCCCCAACTAAAACAACGGGTTTATTTGAGTTTACGGTTAATTCTAAAAAATAAGCAGTTTCTTCTAACGTATCTGTTCCGTGAGTAATAACAACGGCATCCGCTAAGTTTTGAGCAAATATTTCGTTTACACGATTGCTTAATTTTAACCAGGTTTGTACATTCATATCTTGGCTTCCGATTTGCGCAATTTGTTCGCCAGATATTTGTGCCAATTGATGAATTTGTGGTACAGCATTTAGTAAATCATCAATCGGAACTTTACCTGCTGTATAAGCTGCTTTGGTTGCCGATTCGCCAGAACCTGCAATGGTGCCGCCCGTTGCTAAAATAAATACTCGAGGTAATTTTTTTGATGATTGATTTTGTGCTTGTGTGGTTTGCCATGGCATAACCAATAAAATAAATAAAAAAGGTATAATTTTTTTCATGTAACAATTTATATGATTGACTAAACTAAGAAATACATTTTATTGCATTTATCCTAATGCACTTTTACCAGTAACCTAAAAATTTCCACCATAAACCACCAATAAAAATCCAAATTAGTAAGTTTACAACGCTAACTACAAAACCTGTTTTCCACCATTCGCCTAAAGTTGTGTAACCGGTTCCAAAAATAATAGGTGCAGTACCTGTTCCATAATGGGTTAACGACATCATTAATGAAGATGAAAATCCTAAAATTAAAGCCCATAACATCGGTGGTGCATCTAATGCAATTCCGGCAATGTAAAAGGCACCAAACATAGCAGTAATATGAGCGGTTGTACTTGCAAAGAAGTAATGGGAATACACGTAAATGAGTAGTAATATTAATACACCTAAAACCCAATGCAAGCCTAAATTACCGATTCCGCTTCCTACGGTATGTGCCAACCAAGAAACCAAGCCTAGTTTTCCTAAAAAACCAGCCATCATCACCAACGCGGCAAACCAAACAATGGTATCCCAAGAACCTTTGTTTGATAAAACATCATTCCAAGAAATTACGCCGGTTATTAATAAAATTGCTAAGCCAATAAAAGCAGCTGCCGTTGGCGGTACCTCAAATTGTTCTCCAAAAAACATTGCTGGAATACCGGCCCATAAAAATAATAAGATGGTAAAAACCCCCATGGTTATTTTTTCGGGTAAAGAAATAGGCCCTAATTCTTTTAGTTTTTCTTTTGCGAATTGTGGGGCATCTGGTGTTTTTTTAATTTCTGGTGGATATAAATAGTAAATTACAATTGGAACAATAAATAATGAAAATAAAGCAGGAAGCAAGGCTGCAACCGCCCACATGCCCCAAGTTAATTTAAAGCCTGAACCTTCAAAAATTAAACTTACAACTAATGGATTAGGAGCTGTTGCGGTTATAAACATGGCTGATGTTATAGGATTGATGTTGTAATTTACCAATGCCAAATATTTACCAATTTTATTAGCCGATTCATCTTCAGGTTTAGAATTAAAACTTACAGCGATTGATCGCATAATTGGGTGAATAATTCCACCGCCTCGCGCGGTATTACTTGGTGTTACAGGAGCAATAATGGTTTCTGAAAAACCCAAGGCATAAGCGATACCTAATGTGTTTTTTCCGACTAAGGATATTAAGAAATAACCAATTCGAGAACCTAACCCGGTTTTACTTAAACTAATCGAAATCATAACCGAGATTCCGATCAACCAAATTAAATCGTTAGAAAAACCACTTAACGCATCTGCTAATGCAGCTTTTGGATTACCTGGGTTGGTAACTTATGTAATGGCTACCAATGCAATAGCAACGATTGAAATACCACCAATTGGTAAAGCTTTACCAATAATTGCTGCAATTGTGCCAACAAAAAGGGCTAGTAATTGCCAAGCATTTTCACTTACGCCTTCTGGAACCGGAATAACAAACCAAATTAATAAAGTTATGCCAATTGCAATTAAGGCTGGCATTGTTTTAACGGGGGTTAACTGATAAGCCATATTGTTTATTTATAGTTATCATTAAAACGCAATTCCTATATAAATAATATGTAACAACCCAAATATTAGTTGTATAGCAATTAATATTTAAAATATCACGTCTGTATTTATCTTGTTTTTACGGATTAACATCTTGTAAATGCTTCGAAAATAAAATAGCTACATCTTTTTATATTAAGAATTTACTCCTGCAATAAACCGACTAAAGTCATTTTTTTTTTAATATGTATCAATTTTATGTTATTTTTGCTGAAAATATCTTTTATTAGGTGAGTAACTCTAACAAATTAAAAATACTAAATGATCCTATTTATGGGTTTGTAACTATTCCAAATAGTTTGATCTATGACATAGTACAGCATCCTTATTTTCAGAGGTTGCGTCGTATTAGTCAGATGGGTATGTCATTTTTAGTTTTTCCGGGAGCTCATCATACACGTTTTCACCACGCCATTGGCTGCATGCATTTAATGCAAAAGGCTGTTTATTCTCTTCGTTTTAAAGGCGTTCAGATTTCTGAATCTGAAGAAAATGCCCTTTATATTGCTATTTTATTACACGATATTGGTCACGGTCCGTTCTCACATGCTATGGAACATTCTATAGTTGAAGGGGTGCATCATGAACAATTGTCGTTGCGTTTTATGCATGAATTAAACGAAACGTTTAACGGTCAGTTAGATTTAGCTATTCAGGTGTTTAAAGGCGAATATCCACGTCAATTCATGATTCAATTAATATCTTCTCAATTAGATATTGATCGCTTAGATTATTTAAAACGTGATAGCTTTTATAGCGGTGTTGCCGAAGGAAATATTAATTCGGAGCGCATCATTCAAATGCTAAATGTGGTTGATGATGTTTTGGTGGTAGAAGAAAAAGGTATTTATTCGGTAGAACATTTTTTAGTGAGTCGCCGTTTAATGTATTGGCAAGCTTATTTTCATAAAACCAGCTTAGTTGCCGAACTTATTTTAACCAAAGTTTTTAATCGAGCAAAAGAATTGGCCCAAAAAGGACAACTTGTTCCTTGTACCAAACCGTTGCAGTATTTTTTAAACCGCACGTTAACACAGGAAACATTTTCTAAAGAAGATTTATTTCAGTTTTCACTTTTAGACGATTCGGATATAATTGCAGCAATTAAAACTTGGATGTTTGAACCCGATTATGTGTTGTCAGCTTTAAGTAAGATGATTATTAATCGCGATTTACTTAAAATAAAGATGCTCACCGACAAAGTTTCTAAAGAAAAAGTTGACGAGTTAAGACAAAAACTAATACAACAAACCGATATAACAGCCGAACAAGCTAAATATTTAGTTTTTAGCGGTAAAATAAAAAATCAGGCTTATAATTTAGAAGACGGACCTATTTATATAAGTGATAAAAAAAATCAAATTAAAGATGTTATCATGGTTTCCGATCAGTTAAATTTAAAAGCTTTAACTAAACCAGTAACAAAATATTATCTGTGTTTTCCGAAATCACTTTTAGAAAACTAGATTTAAATAAATTTTATATTTTTGCTCAAAATGAAATTCACAGCAGAACAAATAGCAAACGTTTTAGGCGGTACGGTAGAAGGAGATGCAACCATTGAGGTTGATAAATTATCTAAGATTGAAGAAGGTGAACCAGGTTCTTTAACGTTTTTAGCAAACCCAAAATACAACCATTACATATATACAACCAAAGCAAGCTTAGCCATTGTTGCTACAACTTTTGAGGCAACTCAAGCTTTAGATGTTACCTTAATTCGTGTTGAAGATCCGTATAAATCATTTACACAATTACTTGAATATTACAATCAGGTAAAATTAATGAAATCTGGGATTGAACAGCCTTCTGTAATATCAGAAAACGTAACTTATGGTGACAATTTATATTTAGGAAGTTTTGCTTACATTGGTAAGAATGTTGTAATTGGAAATAATGTTAAAATTTATCCAAATACATTTATTGGAGATAATGTAACTATTGGCGATGATACCATTCTTTTTGCTGGCGTTCGCGTGTATTCAGAAAGCGTAATTGGTAAACATTGTGTAATTCATTCAGGAACTATTATTGGTTCTGACGGATTTGGTTTTGCACCATTAGAAGATGGAAGTTATAAAAAAGTTCCTCAAATTGGTAACGTGATTTTAGAAGATCATGTAGAAATTGGTGCAAATTCAACTATTGACCGCGCAACTTTAGGTTCAACTGTTATCAGAAAAGGCGTAAAGTTGGATAACCATATACAGGTAGCGCACAATGTTGAAATTGGCGAAAATACGGTAATTGCATCGCAAACCGGTATTGCAGGTTCTACAAAAATTGGTAAAAACTGCATTATTGGTGGTCAAGTTGGTATAGTAGGGCATATTACTATTGGTAATAATGTTCGTATTCAAGCACAAACAGGCGTAAGCAGAAGTGTAAAAGATGGCGAAGCCATTCAAGGAACACCAGCATTACCATACAACGCGTATAACAAATCTTTCATCCATTTTAAAAACTTGGATAAAATTGTAAAAGACATAAATAACCTTAAAAAAAATAATAAACTAGATTAATCATGGTTAAACAAACAACCATTAAGGAGCCAATCTCTTTAGAAGGAGTTGGGCTACATACTGGGCAAAACGTTAAAATGACATTCAAACCTGCACCAATTAACAACGGATTTACATTTGTTCGTGTTGATTTAGAAGGTGCACCCGTTATTGAAGCAGATGCAAATTATGTAACTACCACACAAAGAGGTACAAGTTTAGAAAAACGTGGTGTTAAAATTAATACTACAGAGCACGTACTTGCAGCTTTTGTTGGTTGTGACATTGATAACGTTATTATTGAATTAAATGCATCAGAACCTCCAATTATGGATGGTTCGTCAAAATACTTTGTTGAAGCGATTGAAAAAGCAGGCATTGTAGAACAAGATGCAGAACGTAAAGTTTATGTAGTAAAAGAAGTGATTTCGTACGTAGATGAAATATCGGGTAGTGAAATTACAATTATTCCAGCGGATGAATATTCTATTACTACCATGGTAGATTTTGGTACCAAGGTTTTAGGTACACAAAATGCCAATTTAAAATCAGTATCACATTTTAAAGACGAAGTTGCAAACAGCCGTACATTCTCATTTTTGCATGAATTAGAAGGTTTATTAGCTAACGGATTAATTAAAGGTGGCGATTTGAACAACGCTATTGTTTATGTAGATAAAGAAATATCTGACGAAACAATGGGGCATCTTAAAAAAGCTTTTGATAAAGAGCAAATTTCAGTAAAACCTAACGGAATTTTAGATAATCTAACCTTGCATCATCCAAACGAAGCTGCGCGTCATAAATTATTAGATGTTATGGGCGATTTAGCATTAATTGGTATGCGTATCCAAGGTAAAGTTATTGCCAACAAACCTGGCCATTTTGTAAACACTATGTTTGCTAAAAAAATGGCTAAAATCATTAAAAACGAGCTTAGAAATTACGTACCATCATACGATTTGAATAAAGAACCGCTAATGGACGTAACAAAAATTATGGCGATGTTACCACACCGTTATCCGTTTTTATTGGTAGATAAAATTATTGAAATGACCGACAGCCAGGTGGTTGGAGTTAAAAATGTTACCATGAATGAAGAATTCTTTCAAGGGCATTTTCCAGGAGCACCTGTTATGCCAGGCGTTTTAATAGTTGAGGCTATGGCGCAAACGGGAGGAATTTTAATTTTAAGTTCGGTACCAGACCCAGAAAATTACTTGACATATTTTATGAAAATAGATAATGTTAAGTTTAAACATAAAGTTTTACCTGGTGATACATTAATTTTTAAATTAGATTTATTATCACCAATTAGAAGAGGAATTTGTCATATGCAAGCCAATGCTTATGCAAATGGTAAATTAGTAGCAGAGGCCGAATTAATGGCTCAAATTGTAAAAGTGAATTAATTTTTTTATTATGAATCAACCTTTAGCATACGTTCATCCAGGAGCAAAAATAGCTAAAAATGTAGTTATCGAGCCGTTTTCAACCATTCACAACAATGTTGAAATCGGAGAAGGTTCTTGGATCGGATCTAACGTAACTATCATGGAAGGTGCAAGAATCGGGAAAAATTGTACAATATTTCCAGGTGCAGTAATTTCAGCTGTACCTCAAGATTTAAAATTCGGTGGCGAAGAATCTTTCGCTATTATAGGTGATAACACAACCATTCGCGAATGCGTAACTATAAACAGAGGTACTATTGCTTCTGGCCAAACCGTAGTAGGTAGTAATTGTTTAATTATGGCTTATGCACATATCGCTCACGATTGTGTAGTAGGCGATCATGTAATTATGGCAAATGGTGTTGCGCTTGCAGGTCACGTAACGGTAGGTAACTATGCTGTTATTGGTGGTTTAGCAGCGGTGCATCAGTTTATTTCAATCGGAGATCATTCAATGATTTCTGGTGGTTCTTTAGTACGTAAAGATGTACCTCCTTTTACAAAAGCAGCAAATGAACCGCTTTCATACGTAGGTATTAATTCAATCGGATTAAGACGTAGAGGATTCTCGACAGAAAAAATTAGAGAAATTCAAGACGTATATCGTATTTTATACCAAAAAAATTACAACAATTCGCAAGCAATAGATATTATTGAAGCAGAATTAGAAGCAACTCCAGAACGCGATGAAATTATTACTTTTATTAAAAACTCATCAAGAGGTGTAATGAAAGGCTATACATCATCATTAAGTAAAGACTAATTTTTAAATTAATTATTAAATAAAATTATAAAATGGCAACTACAGCTGATATTAGAAACGGTTTGTGTATTAAATACAACAATGATATTTATAAAATCACTGAATTTTTACACGTAAAGCCAGGTAAAGGTCCTGCATTTGTTAGAACAAAAATGAAATCGGTAACTAACGGAAAAGTTTTAGATAATACTTTTTCGGCTGGGCATAAAATCGACGTTGTACGTGTAGAAACACAATCGTACCAATATTTGTATGCTGAAGGTGATGATTTTCACTTCATGAACACAGAAACATACGAACAAATTACTTTACCAAAAAGTGCTTTAGATTCACCAGAGTTATTAAAAGAAGGTACTGTAGTTATGGTTCAAATTAATACAGAAACTGAGATGCCTTTAGCAGTAGATATGCCAGCTTCTATTATTTTAGAAGTTACTTATGCAGAGCCAGGAGTAAAAGGTAATACAGCTACAAACGCAACTAAACCAGCAACGGTTGAAACAGGAGCAACAATTAATGTACCTTTATTTATTAACGAAGGAGATAAAATTAAAATTGATACTGCTACCGGTGCTTACATGGAGCGTATTAAAGAATAATTTACATACATTATGAAGTTTCAAAAACCGCAAACATTAGAAGCTATTGCTCAATTAATTGATGCAAAGTTTGTTGGCGCAAATGATTATCCGGTACTGGGCATGAATGAAATTCATGTGGTAGAACCCGGAGATATTGTTTTTGTCGATCATCCAAAATATTACGATAAAGCCTTAAATTCAGCAGCAACCATTATTTTAATCAATAAAGAAGTTGCTTGTCCAGAAGGTAAAGCCTTATTAATTTCTGATGATCCGTTCCGAGATTTTAATAAAATTTCTAAGCATTTCAACCCATTTGTACCAGCAACAGCAGTAATAGCATCTAGTGCAAAAATTGGTCAAGGAACTGTAATTCAGCCTAATGTATTTATAGGTAATAATGTAGTAATTGGTGATAACTGTTTAATTCATCCAAACGTAATTATTTACGACAACATTACCATAGGTAACAACGTTATAATTCATGCAGGTACCGTTTTAGGTGCTGATGCGTTTTACTATAAAAACCGCCCTGAAGGGTTTGATCAGCTGTTGTCTTGCGGTACTGTAGTTATTGAAGATCATGTTACATTAGGAGCTCTTTGTACCATTGACCGAGGGGTTACAGGTAATACAACAATTGGTGCCGGAACAAAAATTGATAATCAAGTGCACGTTGGGCACGATACGGTTATTGGTAAAAAATGTTTAATTGCATCACAAGTTGGTATTGCAGGTTGTGTAGTTATTGAAGACGAGGTAACATTATGGGGCCAAGTTGGCATGACAAGCGGTATTACAATCGGGAAAAAAGCTGTAATATTAGCACAATCTGGTATTTCTAAATCTTTAGAAGGAGGTAAAAGTTATTTTGGATATCCTGCTGAAGAAGCTAGAGATAAATTAAAACAAATTGCAAACGTAAAACGCATTCCAGAAATTCTTAACAAATTAAAATAAGATAAAATGAATGTAACCGACATTGTACTTAATTTTTACAAAACAGATGCACTAACTAATCATCACGCAATTGTTGCGCTTTTACATGATGACTTAGAAGTAACATGGTATTCAACCGAAGGGTATCTTCACTTTAATAAAGAAGAATTAATAGATTATACCATTAAATTAGAAAAAGCATATAGCAAATCACGTTACGATATTACACATGTTTTGCACGATAAAAATCAAGTAGCTTTGCGTTACACGCATTACGTTTCGCCAATTGATAATCCCGAGCAAGAATTAATTTTAGCGCATTTTATGGGAATTTGGGAAATAAAAGACCAAAAGCTCTATAAAGCATATGTAATGAGTCAAAGATAATTTGAATATTTTTGTTCAAAAGTATCTAAAAATCGTTCAATAAGTTGTATATTTAGACTTTAAAATAATACTTGCAAAACAATAATAAACAAACAATAATAATAATTAAGTTATGAGCGTTTTAGTAAATAAAGATTCTAAAATAATTGTTCAAGGTTTTACAGGAAGTGAAGGAACTTTCCACGCTTCTCAAATGATTGAATACGGAACTAATGTGGTAGGTGGAGTAACACCAGCAAAAGGTGGAACAACACATTTAGATCGTCCAGTTTTTAACACAGTACAAGATGCTGTAGATACAACAGGAGCAGATACATCTATCATTTTCGTACCGCCAGCATTTGCTGCAGACGCTATTATGGAAGCTGCTGCTGCTGGTATTAAAGTAATTATTTGTATTACTGAAGGTATTCCAGTTGCTGACATGACAAAAGCAAACCAATACGTAAAATCTAGAGAAAACTGCCGTTTAATCGGACCAAATTGTCCAGGTGTTATTACTCCAGGTGAAGCTAAAGTTGGTATTATGCCAGGTTTTGTATTCAAAAAAGGTAAAGTAGGTATCGTATCTAAATCTGGTACTTTAACTTATGAAGCTGCTGACCAAGTTGTTAAACAAGGTATGGGTATTACAACTGCAATTGGTATTGGTGGTGACCCAATTATTGGTACTACAACTAAAGAAGCAGTTGAACTTTTAATGAACGATCCAGAAACTGAAGCAATCATTATGATTGGTGAAATTGGTGGACAATTAGAAGCTGATGCAGCTCGTTGGGTTAAAGCAGACGGTAACAGAAAACCAGTAATTGGTTTTATAGCTGGTGAAACAGCTCCAAAAGGACGTACAATGGGTCACGCAGGTGCTATTGTTGGTGGTGCTGATGATACAGCAGAAGCTAAAAAACGCATTATGAGAGAAAACGGTATTCACGTTGTAGATTCTCCAGCAGAAATTGGTAAAAAAGTAAAAGAAGTTTTAGGATAATTATCTTAAAACCCACAATAAAAAAGCAGATTCCTATATAGGAATCTGCTTTTTTATTTGATTTAACTTCTCAATTTGCAATTCTATTAAATAGTAGTATCTTTGCACATTATTATCACGAATCTCACAGAGATAGCAACCTGCAACAACAAGCAAGGTGCTAAAAAGATAAGCCAAGATTTTGGAAAAAATGTTGAAATTGCTTCTCTGTAGTTCGTTTATTTATATGTTATGAATTCAGAATTACAAAACAACAAAAAAGCATCTTTCATTAGTTTAATTCCTTTTGCTTTTTTTATTTTTTCCTTTTTAGCTTTTGGTATAATAACCGAAAGTTTTTATACCATTCCATCACCAATAGCAGTAATAATAGGTATTGCATCCGCCGTGCTATTATATAAAGGCGCAATTAACGATAAAATGGAAACCTTTATAAAGGGTTGTGGCGATAGCAAAATTATAACCATGTGTATTATTTATTTATTAGCAGGTGCTTTTGCAGTTGTAACTAAATATATTGGTGGGGTAGATGCTATTGTAAATTTAGGTCTAAATTATTTTGATTTGCGTTTTTTACCTTTAGGTGTTTTTCTTGTTGCTTCATTTTTATCAACTGCATCCGGAACTTCGGTTGGTTCAATCGTTGCTTTAGGCCCGATTGTTATGGGATTTCATGAGGTAACTCCAGAATTGTTGCCTTTATTAGCTGGCGCTTTACTTGGCGGATCTATGTTAGGAGATAATCTTTCTATGATTTCAGACACAACCATAGCTGCAACGCAATCTTTAGATTGTGATTTAAAAGATAAATTTAAAGTAAACCTTTATATTGCTTTACCAGCAGCCGTTGTTACGGTTATTATTTTATTATTTATAGGATTTACCGCACCAAATATTACAGCCGAATTACCCGTTGTAGCAGTAAATTATTGGACAATAATTCCGTACCTATTGGTAATTGTATTAGCAATTTTAGGATTAAATGTTTTTGTTACCTTATTTATTGGTATTCTTTTTTCTGGGCTAATCGGATTTAGTTTCGGAAGTTTAAATTGGATTACTTACTGCACCGAAATTTATAATGGATTTTTAAGCATGATCGATATTTTTTTACTGTCTTTGCTTACTGGTGGATTAGCAGCTATGGTAGAAAAACAAGGCGGAATAGCATTTTTAGTTTCTAAAATTAAAAAATTAATTAAAACGCCAAAATCAGCTCAGGTTGGTATTGGAGTAATTACTTCGTGTATTAATTCAGCTATTGCAAATAATACCGTATCAATTGTAGTTGCAGGGCCAATTGTAAAAGATATTTCAGATGAATATCAAATCGATAATCGTAAATCGGCAACCATAATGGACATTTTTTCATGTATTATTCAAGGCTTGTTACCTTATGGGGCACAAGTTTTATTGTTGTTGAGTTATGAAGGTACACAACTAAGTTATGGTCAACTTTTTATTTCTTCTTTCTACTTGTATATTTTATTAATTTTTACCCTAATTGCTATTTATTTTAAACCAGTAGATAGATATTTATCTAAAATGAGATAACCGTGCAATAAATATTTTTTTTGCCGTTATATAGATGATTATGTATAATTATTAAATTAAAATTATGTTTCAGTGGTATAAAAAGGTAGTTTTTGAAAACTACGCAAACTTTAATGGAAGGGCAAGAAGAAAAGAATATTGGTATTTTGCTTTAGCAAATATAATCGTGTCTTTTGTAGTTGGTTTTATTTGCGGACTATTAAGTTTACCAGATGCAATTATGAGTGCTTATTCTTTAGTTATTTTAATTCCAAGTATTGCAGTAGCTGTTAGAAGAATGCATGATGTAAATAAAAGTGGTTGGTTTGTTCTAATCCCTATTTATAATCTAATTTTAGCTTGTACTGAAGGAACAATTGGAGATAATAGATTCGGAAAAGATCCTAAAGGAAAAGGAGAATCAATCGATGATATTGGAACTCAACAATAATATAATAAAAAAAGCCTCGAATTTCGAGGCTTTTTTTATTACTTAATTTCAATTACAAATTCTTCTTTAGGTAATCTAACTTTTTTCATTGGGCCAACCCAATCTTTTTCAGCATCAGCATAACCCACGTACATTAAAACAACGCTTTTAAGGTTTAAATCGTGTAGTTTTAAAACATCATCAATTACTTTTTTATCAAATCCACCCACGGGTGTAGTATCAACTTTTAATTCGGCAGCTTGCGCCAGGGCTAAACCTAAAGCAATATAAACTTGATTGGCTACGTGGTTATGATTCTCTGCATCAGAAAGGCTTCCAAACTTAGCTTTAATTTTGTCTGTATAGCTATTAAAACGTCCTTGTGGCAAACCGCGTTCTGAAGTAGTTAAATCATAAATGTAATCAATTCTTTCAGGCGTATATTTGTCCCAACCAGCAAAAACAAGCAAATGCGAGCAATCGCGCATGCATTCAGGGTTTAATGATCCTTCAACTAATTTTTCTTTAATTTCTTGGTTTTCAACAACAATAACTTTAAAAGGTTGTAAACCGGATGATGTTGGTGCTAAACGTGCTGCTTCAACTATTTTATCTATATTTTCTTGAGAAACTTTTTTGGTTGCATCATATGCTTTAACAGCATGTCTCCAATTTAAATTTTGAATTAATGTCATACTAAATAATTTTTATACAAGTTACGATGGATTCTTATTTTTAAAAACAAATCAACCATTATTTATCACGCATCTTATTTAGAACTTTATATATAATTATTATATTTGTTGCGAAATAAAAACTAAATCTATATGAAATTGTTAGAAGGAAAAACAGCAATTATTACTGGTGCTACGCGTGGTATTGGTAGAGGAGTTGCTGAAGTTTTCGCAAAACAAGGTGCGAATGTGGCTTTTACATACAGCTCGTCTGAAGAAGCTGCCAAAACATTAGAAAATGAATTATCAGCTTTAGGTATTAAAGCAAAAGGATATAAATCTAACGCTGCAGATTTTAATCAATCTCAAGAATTGGTTGATGCAGTTTTAGCAGAATTTGGTACTATTGATATTTTAATCAACAACGCAGGTGTTACTAAAGATAACTTATTAATGCGTATGTCTGAAGAAGATTTTGATTCGGTTATTGATGTAAACTTAAAATCTGTTTTCAACATGACCAAAGCCGTACAAAAAACAATGCTTAAAAACCGCAAAGGTTCAATTATAAACATGAGCTCGGTAGTTGGGGTTAAAGGTAATGCCGGACAAACAAACTACGCAGCATCAAAAGCTGGAGTTATTGGTTTTTCTAAATCAATCGCGTTAGAATTGGGTTCTCGTAATATTCGTTGTAACGTAATTGCTCCAGGTTTTATTGAAACCGAAATGACAGCTAAATTAGCGCCAGAAGTAGTAAAAGGTTGGGCAGATGCAATTCCTTTAAAACGTGGCGGATCTGCAGAAGATGTTGCTAACGTTTGCGTTTTCTTAGCATCAGATATGTCAGCTTATGTAACCGGTCAGGTTATTAATGTTGATGGCGGTATGTTAACATAATTAAAAAGATAAGTTTCATTTTTACAATTATTTGATTTATTTTCACAAAAGCCAAATCAAATTTTTTTTAAAATGATGCAAACGCAAACCTTATTAATAATCGCAGCTGTTGCGGCAGCGTTTGGATTATCTTATTTACAATATATTTTTAAAGCTAAAACAAAACGAACGTACGTTTATGTTTTAGCTTTTTTGCGTTTTATAAGCTTTTTATTGGTGTTTGTTTTACTTATAAACCCAACTATTACAACTAAAACCCAACAAACAGAAAAGGTTGTTTTACCTGTTTTACTAGATAATTCTCAATCTATAAAAATATTAGATAGCGCTTTTACACAAACCAATTGGGTAACTTATTTCAAACAGCATAAAGCACTTAATGCAAAATATAACGTACAAGTTTATCCGTTTGCAAAAAATATTGAATTAGAAACCGATTCTTTAAGCTTTGCTGGGCGAGAAACGCAAATTGCACAAGCTGCCATAACCTTAAAAGGTTTATATAAAAATTCGCACCATCCGGTTTTGTTAATATCCGACGGAAATCAGACGCAAGGTTCCGATTATGTTTTTGCTTTTTCACCCAATAATACCGTATATCCGGTTGTAGTTGGAGATACAGCTTTTGTTTACGATGCGCAATTAACCCACGCACAAACTAATAAATATGTTTATTTAAATAATGAATTTCCGATCGAAGTTTTTGGCTATGTTGCCACACAAGTTCCTACAACAGTTAATTTGGTTGTTACCGAAAGCGGAAAGGTTGTTTATAAAAAACAAATAGAAATTACACCCAATAAAAATGCCATTGCCGAGGTGATTTATTTAAAGGCACAAGCTGTAGGTGTAAAAAAATATAAAGTTGAGTTACAAAGTAAACTACCCGAAAAAAACATACAAAACAACAGTAAAGTTGTTGCTGTTGAAGTAATTGATCAAAAAACGAATGTTGCCTTGCTTAGCAACATCATGCATCCCGATTTAGGTACATTAAAAAATGCAATCGAAAAAAACGAACATCGCAAAGTAAGCCTTTTAAAACCTGATCAGGTACAATCGCTGCAAGCATATGATGTTGTAATTTTATACCAGCCCGATGCAGGTTTTGCTAAAGTTTGGGATGAAATAGAAAAAAAACAATTGAATTATTGGCTTATTGGTGGTTTGCATACCAATTACAATTGGCTCAATCAAAAGCAAAAAGATTTTCAGTTTCAATTCTCTAATCAAAAAGAAGCATATGCCGGTCAAATTAACCCCAATTTTACTGTTTTTGAACCGCCTAATTTAGCATTTGATGCCTTGCCGGGCTTAGATATGCCTTTCGGAACATTTAAGCCCCAAACGCAGCAAAATACCTTATTGTATTTAAAAATAAAAGGAATAACAACCCATTTGCCTTTGCTCACGTTTACTGAAGTTCAAAATAAACAGAAAAAAAGTTATTGGTTTGGTGAGAATTTATGGAAATGGCGGATTGAAACAGCCGATCAGAATTCGTATTTTGATGAATTAATTAATAAAATTGTTCAATATTTAGCCATTCAGCAGCCCAAGCAAAACTTATTGGTAGATATAGATCCGATTTACAATCAGAACGAAACCATTCAGGTAACTGCTCAATATTTTAATAAAAATTTAGAATACGATGCGCAAGCGGTTTTAGAGGCCAATTTAGAGCAACTTACAACCAATAATAAAACGAAGCTTGTTTTTACCTCAGCAACCAATCAAGCGATTTTAAATCTTGAAGGTTTAGATCCTGGTGTATACCAAATTCAAGTAATCGAACCTAAAAGCAAAACGCAAATATCCAAAACATTCGAGGTGCTTGCTTTTAACCCAGAAAAACAAGCGTTACAAGCCAATAAACAACAATTACAAGCTTTGGCTAATCAATTTAAAACAAGCTTGTATTACAGTCAGAATATAGAAGCTGTTATTCAAGATTTACTTGCTAATTCAGATTATGTGCCAACACAGCATGAAAGTAAAACTCAAAAAAGCTTGATAGATTGGCGTTATATTTTATTACTTATTTTGATTTGCTTTACTGCCGAATGGTTTTTACGTAAATACAACGGATTAAAATAAATGTTATAAATAAAAAGCAACCGCAGCATTGCGGTTGTTTTTTTTGTTTCTGTAATTCATAATAACTTAAATATAAAGTAAAATGTATTTTTTAAAACAGAAAAGAATAGGGGTGAAGTGAAAATAAAGCAACAACATTTTTAATTAGCTATAAAATAGAGTATTTATTTTTTGTTCATATTTTTAATTAACTGTTGCAAAAAATATTCATTTAAAAACTTTTTAAGTTTTAATTATTTGTAATAGTTGTTTGTAATATTTTATTATGGTTAAAATAATGCAAGTTTTGTTTTAAGTAAATATAAATAATAAGAATGAGTAAAATTTTGTTGTGTAATTTTTGTGTATTTGTAAAATTTAAAACAAATCGTTTTTTAGAAGGCCAAAATCATATTAAGGGTTTTTTTTGAACAAAAATCAATATAGATTTTATTTATAATAAAAAACTAATTAGCATATAATCAAAATAATAAGCATATTTATATCAACTAAAAGTTTAAGTAAATTAAATCAGTAATTACTCTTGGTTTTTATATAATTTAATTTTGTAAAAAGATGCTTTGTTCAGGTTTGTTTTATAAAATGTCTTATTTGTGCATTTGTTGTTTTTTAGTTTTATGAATTTATTTTTTATTCGATGTCGTTATTGTGTAAAATAAAATTAAATGCTAATCATATTTTTTTGTAAACTTCTAACAGAACAATTTAAAATTTGTTACAAAAAATTTTACCTTTAAATTGTATTATGTGCTACTTTAAATTGATTTATTTAATTAGATATTTTAATTATTTCAAAGTGAGATATTTCTTAATTAATTATTAAGTTTATGCTAACTATAATCTCACTAAAAATGAATAAAAAAATTACTACGCTATTTAGCTGCCTTTGTTTTTTATCAGCAGCTGCTCAACAACAAGCTTATTTTACTTCAAACCCATCTTTAAGCCCAGACGGAAAAACAGCTTATTTTAGTTACGAAGGAGATATTTGGAAAGTAAAAACATCGGGCGGAAATGCATCTCGTATAACCGCTTTACCGGGTGAAGAAATTAATCCGCGTGTTTCGCCAGACGGAAAATGGTTGGCATTTAGTTCAAACCAATTTGGTAATTACGATGTTTTTGTGATGCCCATTCAAGGCGGACCAATTAAGCAACTAACTTTTCATCAAGCAAAAGATGATGTAGAAAGTTGGTCGTGGGATAACGAAACCATTTATTTCACATCAACTGCAAATAATAATTACGGCAGTTATAAAGTAAATGTTAATGGCGGTACGCCTCAACCTTTATTTAGCAATTATTTTAATACAACCAATGGATTAGTTGAAACGCCAGCGGGCGAATTTATTTTCACCAATTCAACCGAAAGTTCAAATCAGGTTGCTCGTAAACGATATAAAGGTGAAAATAACCCCGATTTACTCGCTTACAATCCTAAAACAAAAGCATTTAAACAATATACCGATTACAACGGAAAAGATTTTAATGCATCGGTTGATAAAAACGGTGTTATTTATTTTATTTCTGATGAGAATAATGGCGAATACAATTTGTATAAAATTGAAAATGGCATCAAAACAGCACTTACGCAATTTGATTCTTCAATAAAAAAACCTTCGGTTTCTGCTGACGGATCTAAAGTTGTTTTTGAAAAAGATTATCAATTGTATTTGTATGATGTAGCAACAAACAGCACCAATCCGATTTCGGTTCAGGTTAATACCAATCCGGTTTTAGCAAAAGATAAAAGTTTTACTGTGGCAGATGATATTTCGTACTTCGATGTTTCTCCCGACGGAAAAAAATTAGCTTTTGTAAGCCGCGGAATTGTTTTTGTTTCTGATCTAGAAGGTAAGTTTGTAACCCAAATTACCAACGGTAAAGAACGTGCTATGGAAGTAAAATGGTTGAAAGACAATAAAAACCTGCTATTTAATCAAACCAACAACGGGTACCAAAATTGGTTTACGGTAGAAGCTACCGGTAAAGGTTTACCCAAACAACTAACAAACGATTTACGTAACAACCGTGATATTGCGTTTAATAACGATTTAACCGAAGCGGTTTATTTAAGCGGTCGTGACGAAGTACGTTTATTAGATTTAAAATCGTTTAAATCTAAACCGATTGTAAAAGATGAATTGTGGGCCTTTCAAAATTCTGCACCTTCGTTTTCACCTAACGGGGAATATGTTTTGTTTACAGCCAAGCGCAATTTTGAGTTAGATATTTTTGTGCATCATATCAAAAAAATCAAACAATTAATTTAACCAACACCAGCGTTACCGAAACCGATGCAGTTTGGTCGCCAAATGGTAAGTACATTTATTTTACGAGCGATCGTATCAATCCGTCTTATCCATTAGGAATGCAAAATCCAAGCGTTTATCGTTTTGCTTTAGATTGGTTTAACGATCCGTTTAAATCCGATCAGTTTGATAAGTTATTTGAAGAAGAAAAGAAACTAGATAAAGCAGAAAAAAAACAAGAAAAAGAAGCGTTTAAAGCGCTAACGGTAAATGCTGATGGTGTTTTAGAACGTGTAGAACGCGTTTCTGACCGTTTCGGTAACCAATCATCTCCACAAGTTTTTGAAGATGGCAAAAAAGAAGTTGTGTTTTACAACACCAACCAAGAAAACGGCAAATACCAATTGTACCGCAAAACGTTTGTAGATTTTGATGAAACTAAAAACGATAAAATATTTAATCGTGCCTCGTATCAAATTTTAAAAAACGATAAAAACGTTTACTTTTTAAGCGGTGGCAACATTTATAAAATGGGAATTAACGCCACCAATCCGGAACAAATTAAAATAAACCATGCGTTTACTAAAAACCTGAATAATGAATTTGTACAAATGTACGATGAAGCATGGGCTGGGGTAGAAGAGAATTTTTATGACGAAAATTTTCATGGTTTAGATTGGCAAGCCAAAAAAGCACAATATGCAGCTTTTTTACCTTACGTTACCAATCGTAACGATTTACGTATTTTATTAAACGATTTGTTGGGCGAATTAAATTCGTCGCATTTAGGTTTTTCATCATCAGGTAAAGAAGAAGAAAAGCAACTTACCTATTTTACCAACGAAACCGGAATTGTTTTTAAAACAGATAATCCGTTTGAGGTAGAACGCGTGGTGCGTAAATCGCCAGCATTTGCACAATCGGTTGATGTTTTGCCTGGCGATATTTTAGTTTCGGTTAACGGTGTGAAAATAGACTCAAGCCAAAATCGTGATGCATATTTTACAACACCAACCAAGCAAGATGAATTAGTTTTAGAATTTAATCGTAACGGTAAAGTAAAAACTGCCAAAATTCATCCCATATCAAACGCGGCTTTTAAAGGCTTGTTATATGATGAGTGGATTGCTGCTAACAAAAAACAAGTTAATGAGCTTAGTGATAATAAAATAGCGTATTCGTACATGAAAAATATGGGGACGGCTGAATTAGAATCGTTTTTGTTGGATATGGTTGAACAAGAAAACCAAAAAGAAGGATTAATTTTAGATTTACGATTTAACACCGGCGGAAATGTGCACGATAAAGTACTTAACTTTTTAGCACAACGTCCGTATTTACAATGGAAATACCGCGAAGGTCAATTAACCGTACAACCTAACTTTGCTCCTGCAGGTAAACCAATTGTTTTACTTATAAACGAATATTCATTAAGCGATGCCGAAATGACAGCTGCTGGGTTTAAAGAATTGCAATTGGGTAAAATTATTGGTCAAGAAACGTACCGTTGGATCATTTTCACTTCAGCAAAAGGATTGGTTGACGGATCGTCGTACCGATTACCTGCTTGGGGAACTTATACGTTAGCTGGTGATAACCTTGAAAAAACAGGGGTTGCGCCAGATATTTATGTAAAGAATACGTTTGTTGATCGTTTAGAAAATAACGATCCGCAGTTAGAACGTGCAGTGCAAGAAATTTTAAAAGATTTAGCCAAATAGTTTTTTATGAAAATTGATGTTAAGGCAAACTTTTGTTTAGAATTGGTTACCATACAGGATGCGCCAGCTATTTTTGATATTATTGCTACTCAAAAATTGTACTTAGGGCAGTGGTTGCCATTTATAAAACATACCAACCAAGTAAGCGATACCGAAAATTGGATTGCCAGTTTGTTGCAAAAACCAAAAGAAGCTTTAGAATTTACATTTGCTATGAAAGTGAACCAGCAAATAATTGGCTTAATTTCTTTATTACGGACCGATTTGGCAAACAATAAAACTGAAATTGGTTATTGGGTTTCAGAAAGTTTTTCTGGACAAGGGTTTACAACCTTAGCAACCCAAGCTATTTGTAATTATGCTTTTAATACGTTGCATTTTAACAGAATAACCATTAAGTGCGGTAGTTTAAATTTTGCAAGCCAAGCCATTCCTAAAAAATTAGGATTTACTTTTGAAGGAATTGAAAGGCAAGCCGAACAATTGCAACCTAATTTATTTCATGATTTGCATGTTTTTTCACTTTTAAAAAGTGAATATCAGTCCATAACATTCAACTGCGATTAATTAACTAATTTTTAATAAACTTTTTGTTTACAATAAAATAACCCCAGAAATAGGTTCTGGGGTTATTTTATTGTAAACAAATCACTCGTAATATTAAATTAATTTTAACTTTTGTAAAATCGTTTTTTTACTTTCTCAAAGCCCTTATTTTTGCATCAGCTAAAACATAATAACCATGAACGATTTAAAAGATTTTGCTGAAGAGTTAAATGAAATTAATGAAGCTTTGGAAAATCAGCAACCTGATGCTGATCATTTACTTTATGATTTAGAAAAAAGAGTTGAAATAGCAATGGATATGGAACACGATCCGAAAGCTATTTATCGCTTTGAAAAACTTTTACATAAAATTCAGAACACAAAAAAAGAATTTGATTTTTATGACGAAAATACCATTATGGATTATATGTTTCCGAATGGGCAAGACGAAGATTAAAGCACATTGATCTTTTAATTAAAAATCCCGTGGTTGTTGTGGACCCGGGATTTTTTAATTTACTACGTTTTACTTTGGTAAAGTAAAAAAACTTAAGCTATATGCAGGTATTTTTACTATTCCTTTTTTTACGTCTTTACCAATAATTTCTGGCAATTCATCGGCTTCTGTAATAGCAAGTTTATTTCCGTTTAAAAAAACTTCAGTTCCTTCTAATTTATCTGATGTTAATGTAAATTGTTTTGCATTTTCAGATAAGTTTAATTCAATTTCTTTCTCATTTGTATTAATAACTAACAAAGTTAGGCTGTTGTTGGTGTTTTTTGTGTTGTGCGCAAATAAGTAAACTCCAGGTTCGCCTTTTCCTGCCTCATAAACTTCGGTTCCCATTAATTTAGACCAAAGCAAAGCAGCCCAATAATTGGGTTTAGGTAGGTAAGTACTTTGATCTAATAAGCTGTAAATTCCTGCTGCTAAGGTATTGTACATAATTATCTGAACGCCTTTTTTAGCTAAAGATCCGTGTTGGTATAATATCTAAACGAATCTAAATATGTTGCTGAATACGGATCACCGCCTGCAGCAGCTTGTGCTGTTTCTGTTATCCAAATTGGTTTACCTGGCATAAACTTGTCACGCATTCCGGCATAAAAGGTTTCTACGGTATCCGTTTTAAATAACCAAGCTTCTGTTAATGCATCTTTCGCTTTTATTGTAAATGGCCCGCTTTGCATCATTCTAATTGATGCAGCTCCATAAAAATGATATGAAAAAACATCAAATTTAGCTTCTGGTTTGGCAGATAATAAAGCTTCGGTTGGTAAAATGGTCATACCAACTCCTTGTAAAGTTACGGTAGGCGAGCCCTCGCCAACCGAACTAGGACCTACGGTTAACATATTAGGAACGCTATCTTTCGCCCATTTGTTAAATACACGAACATCGGCAGCAAAGTTATTGGCATCATATTTTGGATTAATATCCCCACCAGCTGTTGGCATGGTTGGTTCATTAAATAATTCGGCTGCATCTATTTTACCGCCTAAACTTTTGGTATAATCTAATAGTTTTTGAGCTTCAACGGGCGTCCAAACGCCATTTTTATCACGCACCCCGTTTGAAACTGCGAAGGAAGTAATTAATTTGTTATCTAAATTTTTAACAAAATCTACAACGCCTTTCCATTGCTTTTGGGTAACTACATTTGCAAAACCTTTTGGTGCTGGAGCCGGTGGTAAATCGTTATCTTGAAAATAAATGGAATTGGCCCAGGTTCCGCTAACGCGAACATAAGCTGGTCCTAAACCTTTTGCCATGTTTACCAATCTTTTATTTGTTAAATCGATTGGTTTTAGCTCCTGATACAAATCTGGATTTTTTTCTGAAACGTTGTATGTTGAAACCGATTGGGCTGTTGGTAGCGCTTTCATATCTTTATACGGTTTCCAGAAGCCACCACCGATAACTTCGACCATTTCGACATTGTATGATTGATAATATTCGCTTACCGTTCCAATCTGTTTCATTTCCTTTGGATTAATTGCTGGTTGTTTTTCTGAATCTTTTTTATCTGTTTTGTTACATGAGGCAAGCATGGTTATGATGCAAACGCAATAAATTCCTTTACGTATCATACTTTTAAGTTTTAGTTATTGTATAAAACGTTTGCATGTTGTTGTAAATTATATAGTTGCGGTTTTTATATAAATAATGTATCTAAAAAGATAAATAATTATATCTATAAAAATAGGTTCTCTATAAAATATGTGCGAAATTTACTTTTTGTAAAAACTTTACATTACTTCATATTATATTTTAATGTCATCACACAAAACGATAGCTAAAAATACAATGTTTTTGTATATACGAATGTTCCTTATTATGGGAATAACCTTATATACATCACGTATTGTTTTAGAACAACTAGGCATTTCTGATTATGGAATTTATAGTTTAGTTGGCGGTGTGGTTGCTATGTTTGGTTTTTTTAATGCAGCTATGTCAAGTGCTACACAGCGATATCTTTCTTATGATATTGGTCGGGGCGATAAATTTCAATTACAAAAAACATTTAGTGCTACTTTAACCTTACATATTGGGATTGCAATTCTTGGTTTTGTTTTAGCAGAAACTATTGGTCTTTGGTATGTTAATTTTAAAATGGTTGTTCCTGATGATAAATTATTTTCTGTAAACATTGTTTATCAATTTTCAATTTTAACTTTTATTGTTGGTATAATTCAGGTGCCATATAATGCATTAATAATTTCACATGAACAAATGAAAGTTTATGCATACATGAGTATTATTGAAGTGATATTAAAGCTTGGAGCAGTTTATATTTTAATTTTCTTCCCTTCTTACAAATTGATTGTTTATTCTATTTTAATTTTTGCCGTTTCTTTTTTGATAAGTTTATTTTATCAAATGTATTGTCGAAAAAAATATGAAGAAAGCATTTTTAAATTTGAATATGATAAAAAATACTACAAAGAACTTATTAGCTATTCTGGATGGAATTTGTTTGGTAATATTGCTTGGATCTCAAAAAATCAAGGAGTTAATTTAATTATTAATCTCTTTTTCGGGACTGTTCTTAATGCATCATATGCAATAACAAATCAAGTAACAACCGCTATCAGCCTTTTTGTATCTAATTTGCAGACAGCATTTAACCCTCAAATAATAAAAAAATATTCCCAGCAAGATTATGTTGGGACACAAAACCTTATTTTTCAAGGCTCAAAGTTTTCTTATTTATTAATTTTATTACTTATAATGCCAATATTATTAAATACAGATTATATTTTAAAGTTATGGTTAAATGAAGTGCCTGATTATACAGTTGTATTTGTAAAATTAGCATTGTTAAATGTTTTGATAGAAAGTTTATCAGGAACTTTAATGACTGGTGCTCAAGCAACAGGCAAAATAAAATGGTACCAAATAATAATAGGTACATTAATTTTTTTTAATTTACCTTTAGCGTATTATTTTTTAAAATTAAATTTCTCTCCTCCTGTTATTTTTAAGATAAGTAATATTATATCTCTTATTGCTTTATTATGTAGATTGATAATCTTAAATAAAACACTAAAACTTAGCTATAAGTTATATTTTAAAAATGTACTACTAAAAATAGCTTATATATCTTGTTTTGCAGTAATCTACTATTCCTTGTATATAAATTTTTTTAAGGAAAGTATAAGTTTTATTAGATTTATACTTGATTCAAGTTTTTGTGTTTTAATTTTAATAATACTTATCTATCTTGTTTGTTTTAATAAAGCTGAAAAAAAAGAAATAGGACTATATATAAAAAATAAAATAAAGTGAATAAAATCAAATCAATAATAAAATCAATACTAAGGCCTTCATATCATAAAATTATTCTTATTTATAATTTTATTGTAGATTTTAGGCTATTTAAAAAGTACTCGCTTGCATTTAATTCAAAATCATTATTAAATAAAGAAGCTAATTTAATTTTAAATTATCATTCAATAGAAAAAGGAATGTTGTTTAAAAATATGAAAAAAGGATTTGGTGCAGAAAGAATAAAAAAATTACATGTTATTTTAAATGATTCAGAAATAATAGAAAATATTAATAGAAGTCAAATAAGAGTTGGATATCAAGTTGTTTGTCAATACTATGAATTGCACCAAGAAAAAGCTTATAATATTGAAGAATTGTATAGCAAACAGCAATATTTAAAATATAAAGGGATATTAAACAGATATTACGATAAAGATTTTAAAGGAACTTATAGCTGGAATAATAAAACTTTTTATAATAATGTTTATGAAGATTTTAAAACTTTTTCTTCATCTCGAAAAAGTACGAGAGATTTTACTGGAAAAATAATTGAAATCGAAAGGATTAATAATGCCATAGAACTAGCAAATAATGCTCCTTCTGTTTGTAATAGGCAAGCTAGTAATGTTTATTTAGTAGAAGATAAAATTAAAATTGACCAGCTTTTAGAAATTCAAGGGGGTTTAACAGGTTATACTAAAAATATTTCTCAGTTATTAATTTTGACGAATGATAGAAGTTTTTATTATACAGTTGGAGAAAGAAATCAATTTTATATTGATGGAGGAATTTATTTAATGAACCTACTATATGCGTTACATTATTATAAAATTGGAAATTGTCCTGCTAATTGGGGTAAAACTATTGCTGATGAAAATAAGCTTAGTAAAATAATTTCAATTCCTAAATCCGAAAAAATAATATGTTTTATTGCTATTGGCGATCTTGTAGAAAATTTTAATACAACGTTATCTGCTAGAAGACCTTTTACTGAAAATTTTTTTAAAATCTAATTAAAAATGAACAACAAAATAGCTATTTTAACACAACCTATCGGAAAAAATTATGGGGGCATGATACAAAATTATGCTTTGCAATACATTTTAAAGGAAAAAGGATTTAAGGTAGAAACACTGGCTCGTGATAAAAAAAACAGTTCTTTACGTAAAGTACTTTCTATTATTAAAAATAAAACATACAATCTTGCTCTAAATAAACAGGTAAGAAAGTTTTCGGATGAAGAACTTAACTACATTTTAGATTCTAATTTTAAGTTTCTAAATGAACACATTAACATATCTAAAAATTTATTTTCAACACAAGATTTAAAAAAATATTTTGAGCAAAATAAATTTAGTCATGTAATTATTGGTAGTGATCAAACATGGCGCCCAATGTATTCTCCCGATATATATAATTATTTTTTAGATTTTTTAGTAGATAATCCTCAAGTTAATAAGTTAGCTTACGCATCTTCTTTTGGAACTGATAAATGGGAATATTCTAGTAAAGATGCCGAAATATGTAAAAAGTTGATAAAACAATTTAATAATATTTCAGTTAGAGAAGATTCTGGAGTTGATTTATGCAAGAGATATCTAGATGCAGATGCTAAATTAGTTCTAGATCCTACTTTATTGTTAGATAAAGAAGTTTATATTAATTTATTTCAGCATGAAAACACAACAAAATCTGGGCTTTACAATTACGTTTTAGATAAAAATGAAATTAAACAAGGTTTTATTAAAAAAATTAGTCAGCATTTAAATATAGAGGTTTTTAATTGTCAGCCCAAAGCAGATATGTATGGAAAGCTTAATGATTATTCTTTAGATGATTATAAGTTTCCAACAATTCAGAGCTGGTTAAAAGGATTTCATGACGCAGATTTTGTAGTAACAGATTCTTTTCACGGAACTGTTTTTTCTATCATTTTTAATAAACCGTTTCTTGCTATTACAAATGTTGAAAGAGGCGCTTCACGATTTACCTCTTTATTAAAACTATTTAATTTAGAACATAGGCTGGTAACAGATATAAATAATTTTGACTTCAATCTATTAAATAAAGCAATTGATTATAAGAAAGTTAATGAGATAAAAGAAAGGTTAAAACAAGAATCTTTAGATTTTTTATTAACTAGTTTAAAAAAATAAAAAAGCGCATGTAATTTACATGCGCTTTTCATTTAAAAACTATTTAACTAATTAAAAACAATATTCGTTTTCTTGCACTACTTTTTCTGCAATAAGTTCGCGTAAAGCACCAACATTTGGCATGTTGTCGTATTTAGTAAAACGGCGTAAGCCCATTAACATCATACGTTGTTCATCGCCTTCGGCAAAAGAAACAATTCCTTCTTTTCCTTTGCTTGCAATAATGTCGGTAGCATGGTATAAATAAAGTTGAGCCATTGCAATTTGTACTTTAGCTGCATCTTCACCAATTTTGTTTACTAGCTTTTCTGTACGTAAAATACCAGATTCTGCCATGTAAATTTCAATTAACATATCAGATGCTGCCATTAATAATTGTTGGTGTTTGTCTAAATCTGTTCCGTATTTCTGAACTGCTGATCCAGCAACCATTAAAAAGGCTTTTTTAAGCTTGTTTACCAACGCTTTTTCTTCCGCAAATAATTCGCTATAATCTGGCGTATTAAAATCAGGAATTCCCATTAATTCTTCGCCAACTGCTGTTGCAGGACCTAATAAATCTACATGTCCTTTCATTGCTTTTTTAATCAGCATTCCAACGGTTAACATACGGTTAATTTCGTTTGTACCTTCGTAAATACGAGAAATACGTGCATCACGCCAAGCCGATTCCATTGGGGTATCTTCAGAAAAGCCCATACCTCCAAAAATTTGAATTCCTTCATCTGCACATAATTGTACATCTTCAGAAACGGCAACTTTTAGAATAGAACATTCAATAGCAAATTCTTCAACACCTTTTAATTCAGCTTCTTGATGCTCGTTTCCATCAGCCAAACGTGCATTAATTCTATTTTCTATATCACCAGCAGCACGGTACGATGCCGATTCGCCCACATAAGCATTGGTTGCCATTTCAGCAAGTTTAGAACGAATAGCACCAAAGTTTGCAATAGGTGTTTTAAATTGAATACGTTCGTTTGCATAATTTACCGATTTGGTAATTAAACGACGTTGTGAATCTAAACAAGCTGCTGCTAATTTAATACGGCCCACGTTTAAGGCATTCATAGCAATTTTAAAACCTTCGCCACGGCCTGCCAACATATTTTCTACCGGTACTAACGTATCGTTAAAAAATACCTGACGTGTTGAACTTGCACGAATGCCTAATTTATGTTCTTCTTCGCCTAAAGTAATTCCGTTAGCGTTGTTCGGATCGTATTCTACAATAAAACCGGTAATATTTTTATCGTCTTCAATACGTGCAAATACAATCATTACGTTACAAAAACCTGCGTTAGAAATCCACATTTTTTGTCCGTTAATTTTGTAATGTTTTCCGTCTGCAGTTAATTCAGCTTTAGTTTTACCTGAATTTGCATCCGATCCTGCACCTGGTTCGGTTAAACAATAAGCTCCAAACCATTCGCCCGAAGCTAATTTAGGTACATATTTATTTTTTTGTTCTGTTGTACCGTATAACGTAATTGGCATGGTACCAATTCCGGTATGTGCTCCAAAAGCTGTTGAAAAAGATCCGGTTGCACCCGAAATGTAATCACAAGTTAGCATGGTAGAAACAAATCCCATACCTAAACCGCCAAATTCTTCTAGAACCGAAACGCCTAAAAATCCTAATTCACCGGCTTTGCGCATGCATTCTTCAGTAAATTTGTAATCTTTTTTCTCAAAACGTTCTTTGTTCGGCCAAATTTCGCGATCAATAAATTCTTTTACTGAATCGCGCATCATTTTTTGTTCTTCAGAAAAATCTTCTGGTGTAAAAATATTTTGTGATAGCGTTTCTTTTACCAAGAATTGACCGCCTCTAGTAATATCTGCCATAATTTTTTTATTTTTATTGATGAAAGCTAAGCGCTTTACCAAGGTTAATTATTTAGTAGTTTTTATAAAAGTTCGTAAATACCTGCTGTTCCTTGTCCGGTACCCACGCACATGGTTACCATGCCGTATTTGTTTCCGCGACGTTTCATTTCGTCGAATAACTGAACCGAAAGTTTTGCACCTGTACAACCTAGTGGGTGACCTAAAGCAATAGCACCACCGTTTACGTTAATAATTTCAGGATTTAAATCTAATTCGCGAATAACCGCTAACGATTGTGCTGCAAAAGCTTCGTTTAATTCGATTAACTCAATATCATTTTGTTTTAAACCAGCTTGTTGTAATGCTTTTGGAATGGCTTTTACCGGACCAATTCCCATTATACGCGGTTCAACCCCAGCAGATGCAAAAGTTACCAAGCGCGCAATTGGTTCAAGGTTTAATTCTTTTACCATTTCTTCAGACATAACTAAAACAAAAGCTGCTCCGTCTGACATTTGTGACGAATTTCCTGCTGTTACAGATCCATCTGCTGCAAAAACCGGACGAAGTTTAGCTAAAGCTTCTAACGAAGTTGCTGCACGTGGTCCTTCATCAACTGCAACGCTGTAGTTTGTGGTTTCTTTTTTACCTTTTTCGTTAATAAAAGTTTGTTCTACTTTAATAGGAACAATTTGAGAATCAAATTTACCTTCTGCCTGAGCTTTTAGAGCTTTTAGATGTGATTGTAAGGCAAATTCATCTTGATCTTCACGAGAAACGTTGTATTTTTTAGCCACTGCTTCGGCAGTTAATCCCATGCCCCAATAATAATCTTCATGCCCTTCTTTGGCCACTTTATAATCTGGCGTTGCACGGTAACCACCCATTGGAATAAAGCTCATAGATTCGGCTCCACCAGCTATAATGCAATGTGCCATACCTGACTGAATTTTTGCGGTTGCCATTCCAATAGTTTCTAATCCTGAAGCACAATAACGATTTACGGTTACTCCCGGAACATCGGTCACTTTTAATCCCATTAACGAGATTAAACGGCCCATGTTTAAACCTTGTTCGGCTTCGGGCATGGCGTTGCCTACCATAACATCGTCAATACGTTTTTTATCAAGCTGCGGCACTTCATTCATCATAAATTCGATGGTTTCGGCAGCAAGCTCATCCGGTCGTTTAAAACGAAACAATCCTTTAGGTGCTTTACCTACGGCTGTTCTATATGCTTTAACAATATATGCTGTTTTCATTTTTTCTAAATTAATTTCTTAACGGTTTTCCTTTGGTTAACATGAATTGAATACGTTCTAACGTTTTTCTTTCAGTACATAACGATAAGAAAGCTTCACGTTCTAAATCCAATAAATATTGTTCTGAAACTAGGGTAGGTTCTGACAAATCTCCACCAGCCATAACATATGCTAATTTGTTAGCAATTTTACGGTCGTGTTCAGAAATGTATTTTCCGGCCATCATACCATCGGTTCCTACCAAGAAAGCACCTAAAGCTTGCTTACCTAAAACTTCAACATCTTTTCTGCGAATAGGTTGTGTATAACCAGCTTCGGCCATAATTAATGCATGTTTTTTAGCTTCGGCAATCTGACGATCTTTGTTTACTACAATTATATCTTTTCCTTTTTGTAAAAAGCCTAAATCTATTGCTTCATAAGCAGATGTTGCAACTTTAGCGGTACCAACGGTTAAAAAATATTCTTGTAAAATATTTAATTTTACGTCATTTTTCTTGAACAGATCGGCAGCACGTAAAGCCATTTCTTTAGAACCACCACCACCGGGAATAACTCCAACACCAAATTCAACCAAACCAATGTACGTTTCGGCGGCAGCAACAGCTTTATCTGCATGCAAGGTTAATTCGCATCCGCCGCCTAATGTCATTCCGTGAGGAGCAGCAATTACAGGAATGCCTGAATAACGCACGCGCATCATGGTATCTTGGAATGCTTTGATTGAGAAGTTTAATTCGTCATATTCTTGCTCAACCGCCATCATAAAAATCATGGCTAAGTTTGCACCAACGGAGAAATTTGCTCCTTGGTTACCAATTACTAAACCGTTATATTTTTGTTCGGCAATATCAATTGCTTTGTTGATACCAGAAATAACACCACCGCCAATTGAATTCATTTTTGAATGGAATTCTAAGTTTAAAATACCATCACCAATATCGTGTAAGGTAACATCTGAATTACCCCAAACTTTTTTGCTTTCACGAATGTTATTTAAAATGATAAAGGCATCTTGTCCAGGAATTTTTTTCTGAGTTTTAGTAGTTAAATCGTAGTAATACGTTGCCCCATCTTTTACAGTATAAAAAGATTTGTTGCCAGAAGCTAACATTTCTTGAACCCAAGCTGCCGGTTTTTCTCCAAGCTCATTCATAAATTCTAGAGCTTTTTCTACCCCGATTGCATCCCAAATTTGGAATGGTCCGTGTTCCCAACCAAAACCAGCTTTCATGGCATCGTCAATTTTATATAAATCGTCGGTAATTTCTGGTACACGATTAGAAACATAGGCAAATAAGCCCGCGAAAGATTTACGGTAGAATTCACCTGCTTTATCTTTTCCTTTCACTAAAACTTTAAAACGATCAACTACTTTATCGATGGTTTTAGTTAATTCTAAGGTTTGGAATGATGCTTTTTTGGCAGGGCGGTATTCTAACGTTTCTAAATCAAAAGATAAAATGTCTTTATCTACTTTTTTGTAAAAACCTTGTTTTGTTTTGCTGCCTAACCATTTATTATCTAATAAAAACTGAACGAATGCAGGTAGTTTAAATAAATCATGCGCTTCGTCATTCGGGCAATTGTCGTATAATCCGTTTGCAACGTGAACCAACGTATCTAAACCAACCACATCAACCGTACGGAAAGTTGCTGATTTTGGGCGGCCAATAACCGGACCGGTTAATTTATCTACTTCCTCAATAGTTAAGCCCATTTCTTTTACTAAATGAAACAAGCTCATGATACCGTAAATACCGATGCGGTTACCAATAAATGCTGGTGTATCTTTTGCTACAACCGATGTTTTACCTAAAAACTTTTCACCATATTCATTTAAAAATTCTAAAACTTCTGGTTTTGTTTTTGGACCAGGAATGATTTCGAACAATTTTAAGTAACGAACTGGGTTAAAAAAGTGCGTACCACAAAAATGTTCTTGAAAATCTTGGCTACGTCCTTCACTCATAAAATGAATCGGAATACCAGAGGTATTTGAAGTTATTAAAGTTCCAGGTTTTCTGTATTTTTCAATTTGTTCATAAACCGCTTTTTTAATATCTAAACGTTCTACAACAACCTCAATAATCCAATCTACATCTTTAATTTTAGCCAAATCGTCGGTTGTGTTTCCTGTAGAAATGCGGTTGGCAAATTTTTTGTCGTAAATAGGTGAGGGGTTAGATTTTAGCGCTGCCGCTAAATTGTCGTTTACCAATCGGTTACGAACTGCTTTGTTTTCTAACGTTAAGCCTTTTTTAGCTTCGGCATCTGTTAATTGGTTTGGAACAATGTCAAGTAATAGCACCTCGACACCGATGTTGGCAAAATGACATGCAATGCCTGATCCCATAATTCCTGAACCAATGACAGCTACTTTTTTAATAAGTCGTTTCATTTTTTAGCAATTATTCGTTTAATTTATTTGTTTTTATTTGGATTGAATATTTTTTTATCTGCAATTAGTTGATTAATAATTTCTGAAACTTCTATAAAATGTTTCAACTTTTCTTCGCCAACTTCTTTTTTTACTGCTTCGTTAAATTGTAAAACGGTTTGTTTAGATAAATCTCTTTTTTGTTGCCCAAATGCGGTTAAAAAAATTAAAACCCCTCGTCCGTCTAACGGATTTTTACGTCGGGTAATTAATCCTTTTTCTTCCATTGTTTTTAAAGTACGTGTTAAACTGGTAGCTTCCATACCCATTTTTGGACCTAATGTGGTAGATGGAGTTCCTTTTTCTCTGTCAATGCTTAATAATGCAAATCCGGTTGACATGGTTGCACCGTATTTTGCTGCTTCTTCATTGTACATTCTGCTAACCGCTTGCCAAGTTGCTCGCAAAACATAATCTATGGTTTTATCTTTCATTAATTATAATCTCGTTTAACCAAATATATAAAAAAATAATATACTATGCACGCATAATAAATGTTTTTTCTGAAAAAAAAACCCTTGATAAAGGGTTTTTTAGAAATCAATAAAGTAAAATGATTAGTTTTTGTATATTTTATCGTATAAATCTTGATATTTTTCTTTAATAACTTTACGTTTTAATTTAAGCGTTGGTGTTAATTCACCGGTATCGATCGACCAAACGGTTGGCGTAAGTTCAAACTTTTTAATTTGTTCCCATTTACCAAAACGTTCGTTAATTGCATCAAGTTCTTTTTGAATACGCGCAATTACTTTTTCGTTAGAACAAACATCTTGATTGCTTGCTCCTAAATTTATTTTTTTACGTTTTGCCCATTCGCGTACAAATTCATAATTAGGTTGAATAAAGGCAGCTGGCATTTTTTCGCCATCTCCAATAACCATAATTTGTTCTATAAAATGCGATTGTTTAATGGCGTTTTCTAAAACCTGAGGTGCTACATATTTACCGCCCGAGGTTTTAAGCATTTCTTTTTTACGATCGGTAATTTTTAAGAAACCTTGTGCATCAATTTCACCAATATCTCCGGTGCAGAAATATCCATCAGAAAAAGCTTCGGCTGTTTTTTCAGGTTCTTTATAATAACCTTTGGTAACATTTGGACCTTTAACTAAAATTTCGCCATCTTCAGCAATTTTAACTTCAACACCATCTAAAATTTTACCTACGGTGCCAAATTTTAAACCACCGTTGCGTTGGTCGTTTACTGAAATTACGGGTGATGTTTCGGTTAAACCATATCCTTCCATAATCGGAATTCCGGCAGCTCCAAAAATACGTGCTAATCTAGATTGTAATGGGGCAGAACCCGAAACCATAAGTTTTAAATTACCACCTAAACCTTCGTGCCATTTAGAAAAAACTAATTTACGAGCCACCCAAAGTTTTAATGAATATAAAAAGCTGTTGTGGTACGCTTCGTATTTTTCGCCTAATTCAATGGTCCAATAAAACAGGTTCTTTTTAAATCCGGTTAAATCATCGCCTTTGGCATAAATTTTATCATAAACCTTTTCTACCAAACGTGGTACAACCGTCATAACGTGCGGTTTAACTTCTTTTAAATTATCAGAAATGGTTTCTATGCTTTCTGCATAATAAATTGAAATTCCACAATATTGGTATAAATACAACAACATGCGTTCAAAAATATGGCAACACGGTAAAAAGCTTAAGGCAACGTCACGACCTAAACTTAAAGGCACGCGTTTAAAGCTCATTAATACGTTTGAAACAATGTTTTCGTGAGTTAATAAAACGCCTTTAGGGCGTCCGGTTGTTCCAGATGTATAAATAATTGTTGCATCATCTTGGCTGGTTACGTTTTGCTTTAAACGTTCTAATTCGTCATTATGTTTGTCAGATTTGCCCAGCTCAATAATTTCTTCCCAGTTTTTACATCCGGCAATGCTGTCAAACGAATAAACTTCTTTAATATTTGGTAATTGATGCTTGACTGCAACTAATTTGTCGTAAATAACTTGATCAGAAACAATGCAATAGCTTGCTTCAGAATGCTCTAAAATAAACTGATAATCTTCTGCAGAAATAGTAGGGTAAATTGGCACGGTTAAAGCACCTGTTTGTAAAACGCCAATGTCACAAATATTCCATTCGGTTCGGTTGTTCGATGTAATTAAAGCAACTTTTTCGCCTTTTTTTATACCTAATTCTATTAATCCTTTAGAAAAAGAATTAGCAAGATTAATATATTCTTGTGTTGAATGACCGCGCCAAATACCATTTTTTTTAGAAACGATTGCTTTTTCTAATGGAAATGTGTTGAGTTGGTAGTACGGGAAATCGAATAATCGGGTTACTTGACTCATAATTTGGACATTTAAAGTGTTTGTTTTTTTGTGTTAGTTTTTGCGTTTGTATTGCAAAATATACAAAAAAACATTCAGAAACAAAAAAGTCATTAATTATTAATCGAATAATTAATGACTTTAATTTTTAATGATTATACATTTTATTGTACAACTCAATAAATTTTTGCTTTATATATTTCCGTTTTAGTTTTAATGTTGGGGTTAATTCGCCCGTATCTACCGACCAAATATTTGGGGTTAATGCAAAAACCTTAATTTGTTCCCAACGCCCAAAATTTTGATTGATTGCATCTAATTCTGCTTGAAACTGTTTTATAATTTCTGGATGCGTAATAAGCTGCTCATTATTTACTACATCAATTTTATTTTGTGTTGCCCAATGGTTTACATAGTCAAAATCGGGTTGTATTAATGCTACTGGCATTTTTTCGCCTTCGCCAACCACCATAATTTGTTCTATAAAAAGCGATTTTTTAAATTCGTTTTCTAACGTTTGTGGGGCTACGTATTTTCCGCCCGATGTTTTAAACATTTCTTTTTTTCGATCGGTAATACGTAAAAAACCATCCTCATCCAATTCACCAATATCTTCGGTATAAAAAAAGCCGTTTTTAATAACTTCATTCGTTTTAACCGGATCTTTATAATAGCCCATCATTACGCATTCGCTTCGCGTTAAAATTTCGCCATCTTCGGCTATTTTAATAGTAACTCCATCAATAGGTTTACCAACGGTTTTAGATTTGTAGTTGTGGTTGTTATAATCGTTTACAGCAATAACCGGTGAAGTTTCTGTTAATCCATAACCTTCAACCGTATTAATTCCGGCAGCGGTAAAAAAACGAGGTAATCGGTCTTGTAAGGCAGCTGATCCGGAAATAATTAAGTTTAAACGGCCTCCTAAACCTGCTTTAAATTTATTTAAAATTAAAGCACGAGCTATTTTAAGTTTACATTCATAAATAGCACCATTTGCACCGTAAGGTTCGTATTGCTCGGCTAAATTAGTTGCCCAAAAAAACAATTGTTTTTTAAAACCAGTTAATTCGTTTCCTTTCGCGATAATTCGATCGTAAACTTTTTCTAACAAACGCGGTACAACGGTCATCATATTAGGGCGAACTTCTTTAATGTTTTCGGCTATATGTTCAATACTTTCGGCATAATACGTAGAAAAACCTTTGTACTGATAGCAATACAACAAAACGCGCTCAAAAACATGACAACAAGGTAAAAAGCTTAAGGTTACCGTTTTACCTAAAGGTAAATTAACACGGCTGCTTGCAAACAAAACGTTTTTAACCAAGTTATTGTGAGATAGCATTACGCCTTTAGGTTGTCCGGTTGTACCTGATGTATAAATGATTGAAGCTAATGCTAGCGGATTAACTGCAGCTTTTGCTTGTTCTACTTCTTCTTGATTTTGAAGCGTATTTCCTAAAGCAATCAAATCTTGAAAAGATTGCAATCTATCAACCGCATCAAAACAAAAAACTTTTTCTAAAAAATTAAGTTGTGGAAAAACGGCTTGAATTTTTTGAAACAAGGTTGCATCTGACACAAAACAATATTTACATTCCGAATGGTTAAAAATATATGCGTATTCAGATTCAGAAATATTTGGATAAATTGGCACCGTTACGGCACCTAATTGCGCAATGGCAGAATCGGCAATATTCCATTCCGATCGGTTGGTGCTGGTAATTAATGCAATTTTATCAGCTGGTTTTACGCCAAGCTGCAATAAGGCACGCGATAACGCATTGGTTTTATCAATATAATTTTGGGTGCTGGTTTTTACCCAAGTTCCGTTAACTTTATCTGCAAACGCATCGGCTAGCGGATATTTCTCGTTTTGGTAATATATAAAATCGAATATTCTGGTAATGTTAGGCATGTTTGCTGGCGTTTAAAAATTAAAAATGCGTGTTACAGTATAAAATACGAAATAAAAAAGAGCAATAAACCTACTAATCCGCCAATTAAGGTTCCGTTTACACGAATAAATTGTAAATCTTTACCAACTTCTAATTCTAATTTTTCTGACATTTCGCGTCCGTCCCATTTTGCAACCGTTTCTCCAATTACGGTTCCTACAAAATGAGCATTTTGTTGCACGGTTTCTAATAAAAAGGTGCGAATTTTGGCATTAATTTCTTGCTGAAAAGCTGTGTTATTTTGTAAATCAGTAAAAAAGCTTTTTAATTGGGCATCAATAATAGCATTAAATTTTGAATTTTCGTTATGCAATTCATCTAAAAGCGAAAGTTTACCTTTACGCATAAAATCTAGCAATAAATCATCTAATTTACCATGCAGCAAATTGTTTTTTAATTGATTTAAAGCTTGTAATAATTCGGGGTTTGATGTTAAATTATACAATTCTTCCGTAACCTTATCTTCAATCGCCAAACGTGTTTCATGCTCTGGATTGTGCATCATTTGGTAAAAAAAGGCTTGAATTTCTTCGATAATGTTTTGACTAAAACCTTCGCTTATTAACGCACCAAATCCAAAAGCTTTTTCGCTTATCTTTTGTTTTATAATGGGTTTTAAGTTCGGTACGTAGCTATTAATAACCGGATATAAACCGTTTAACGCCTTTTTATGATAATTTTGATTGATAACAGCCTGAATAGCTGGGTTTAAAACATTTTCTACCGGAAAGTTTTTTACTTTATCGCTAATTAATTGGCTAATTGATTCGGCCAATTGATCAGGATTTACTTGATTTACAATTTTAGTAACCAAGTTTTTTGCTTGAAACGAAACGGTTGCCTGATTGTTTGCGTACCAAGTTGTTATATGCGCAGCAAAATCTACTTTTTCGATATACGGATTGATTGATTCTGGAGTTAAAAAATTATCCTGAACAAATGCACCCAAGTTTTTACCGATATCGTTTTTATTTTTTTCTATTAAATTGGTATGCGGAATATTTAAACCCATTGGTTTTCTAAACAAGGCTGTTACTGCAAACCAATCGGCAAGGGCACCAACCATTCCGGCTTCGCAAAACGCGCGAATGGCTTTTAAAGCAAACGATTCGCTGTTTTTTAATAACAACGTGCTTGCTACAAATCCAAATAACATAAGTACAAATAGAGAAGTAGCAATTAACTTGTATTTTTTAAGGTTTTTTATTTTAGATTCCATAAAGAATTATAAAAATTTAGCTTTTTCGGCCGGAGTAGGAATGCGGCAACTTTCAGATTTTCCGTACCATTTGTACCGATTTTTGGCAAAATAATCGTAAGCAATATTTTTTAATCCGTTGGGAAAAAGCTGAAAAAATTTGGTGTAAAAAAACTTTGAACCTAAATGGCTAAAAATACGTAAAGCTGCATCTGCTTTAATATAATACGCAACGCCAGGTTCGTACAAAACAATTGAATCTATTTTAGGATTTAAACCGATGTGTTTTATAATTTGTTGCCCAACTTCTGATTGTAAAGCTGCAAAAACAAAAACATCATTTTTGTCGTGTTCTATAATGGTATTTACGGTATCGTTGCAAAAATTGCAAACCCCGTCAAATAGCACTATTTTTTTACCTTCGGGAAATGTCATGTTTTATTTTTTACGTTCAACCATTTCTAACTGATCTAAATTGACTTTAGAAGTGAAAAATCCGTAGTTTACGGTTGCTTTATTTTTTTCTATAACATCAATTGTACCCACCGCTAAACCGTCAATCATGCGCACACGATCGCCAACTTTAAGGACAAAATTGGTTTTATTTGGTTGTTGCGCTTCAATTTTTTTCTTTTCTTTTTTCTCTTCTCGAATTTTTTCTACAACAATTTTTACTTCTTCTTCAACCTTTTTAATTTCTTGTTCTTTAACTTTTTTTTCCTTAACGGTAAGTTTTTTGCGTTTAGAATTTTCAATTTCTACCAGCTTTAAAAAATCACCAATTAATTCTTTTTTATTTTTATTGTTAAAATAACGTTCTGAAATATCATCAATTTTTTGGCCCATATAAACCAAACGCTGATTCGCATCAAAAAGTTCTTGGTAGCTTTCTAATTTTTGTTGAATTTTAGAATTGATGCTTTGCATTCTAGAACTTTCTTCGCGCGCTTTAACTTCTTCTTCTTTTAAGTTTTGAGATGTTTTTTCGAGCTTGGTTCGTTCTTTTTGTAAGGTTGCAATGGTTTTGTCAAATCGAACCTTATCGGTTTCTACCTTCTTTTTAGCACGATTAATTAATCCGAAAGGAATTCCGTTTTTCTGAGCAACTTCAAACGTAAACGAACTTCCGGCTTGACCAATGACCAATTTATACAAAGGTTCTAAGCTGCGTTCGTCAAACATCATGTTGGCGTTTACAGCATGTGGCAATTCATTCGCTAAAATTTTAAGTTTGGCGTAATGCGTGGTTATAATTCCAAAAGCTTCCCGATCGTAAAATTCTTCTAAAAAAATCTCAGCCAACGCACCACCCAATTCCGGATCAGATCCGGTACCGAATTCATCAATTAAAAATAACGTACGGTTGTTGCATTTTTTTAAAAAATAATTCATGTTTTTTAAACGATAGCTGTACGTTGACAAATGATTTTCTATGGATTGATTATCGCCAATATCGGTTAAAATACGATCGAACAAGCTAGTTTTACTGCGCTCGTGTACCGGAATTAACATGCCCGATTGCAACATAAGTTGCAACAAGCCAACGGTTTTTAAAGTAATACTTTTACCACCTGCATTGGGGCCCGAAATAACAATAATGCGTTTATCTTCGGTTAGCTCAATATCCTGCGGATAAGTAACTTTTTTCTTTTCTTTATTATTTAAAAATAGAATAGGGTGGTAAGCTTCTCTAAAATAAATTACTTTTTCGTCAACTATTTCTGGTAAAATAGCATTGATGCGATTGGCATAACGCGCTTTACCCGATATAATATCGATATCAGATAAAAAGTTTTGATAAGCAGTTAGCAACTCATGATACGGACGTAAAATGTTGGTTACATGCTTAAGAATTTTTATAATTTCTTGCTTTTCTTCATACAATAAATTTTGTAATTCTCGACTGTAACGATGCGTAATTTCGGGCTCAATATATGTAATGCTTCCGGTTTTAGAACTGCCTAAAATACTGCCTTTTACTTTTTTACGATGCATAGAAAGCACAGCCAAAACGCGGCGGTTTTCTACCACCGTTTCTCGAATATCATCTAAATAGCCAGCGCCTGAATATTGCGTTAAAACCATTCCAAAAGATTGGTTTATTTTACCGCGAACAAAATTAATTTGTGTGCGAATATCTTTTAAATTTGGCGATGCCGTATCTTTTATTTCACCGTATTTATCACTAACATCATCAATGGTTTTGGTAATAAACTTAGTAATTTCAATCGCACTTGCTTTTTTGTGCAATTTTGGATAATAATCTTCAAATTTTTTAAAAAAATGAAGCAATATGTTGGTGTTTTCGCTTAAGGTTGCAATTTTGCGTAAACCGCTAATTTCAATATAGCTGTCTTCTATTGCTAAATATTTTAATTCGTGAGCAATAGATTCAAAATAATGCGACGGAATCGCGTTGTTGTTTGTATAAGAAGATTGATATTCTGAGGTTTGCGCTAAGGCATCTAACAATTCCTCCTTGTCCTTGTACGGCACAATATCAAAAGCTTTTTCTTTACCCATTTCAGTAGTACAAAGCCCTGAAATGGTTTCTAATATGGTATTAAATTCTAAATCTTCTAATGTTTTATTAGTGATCGATATCATAATTTGATTGCAAGTTGAATAGCAAATTTACAAACTAAAACCTTATTGTTACTTATTATCTTTAAATTTGAAGCTAAAATTATATTATGCAAGCAACTTGGACGGCTTTTTTAGCTCAAGAAAAAGAAGAAGAATATTTTACAAATTTGATGCAGTTTGTATTGCAGCAATATGATACTACAACTGTTTTTCCGCCCAAATCATATATTTTTAATGCGTTTGATTTAACGCCTTTGAATGCTATTAAGGTTGTTATTATTGGGCAAGATCCGTATCATGGTCCCAACCAAGCCAATGGATTAGCCTTTTCGGTTGCTGACGGAATGCCGTTTCCGCCTTCGTTGCGTAATATTTTTAAAGAAGTTCAGGCTGATTTTGGTAGCGAAATTCCGTTTTCTGGAAATTTAGAACGTTGGGCACTACAAGGCGTTTTTTTATTGAATGATGTTTTAACTGTTGAACAAAGCAAGCCAGGCAGCCATCAAAAAAAAGGTTGGGAAAAGTTTACAGATCGGGTAATTGCACATATTTCTGATAACACACAGAATACCGTTTTTTTATTATGGGGTAATTATGCCCATAAAAAAGGAAAAAATATTGATAGAACAAAACATTTGGTTTTAGAATCAGGGCATCCATCACCAATGAGCGCAAATCAGGGAAAATGGTTTAACAATAAACATTTTAGTCAAGCAAATAGCTATTTGCTTGAAAATGATAAAACGCCAATTGTTTGGTAATAAAAAAAGCGCTACAATTTGTAGCACTTTTTTTATTTTAATAATTCGGCAATCTTATCATCCAATTGTTTACCTCGTAAGTTTTTAGCAATAATTTTTCCGTTTGCATCCAATACAAAAGATGCTGGAATAGCATTAATTACATACGTTTGAGCTACCGGATCTTGAAAATATTGTAGGTTAGAAACCTGAACCCAATCTAGCTTATCATCTTTAATCGCTTTTTTCCATGCTGCTTCGCTTCGGTCTAAAGAAACACCAACAATAGCCAAACCTTTATCTTTATATTGCTTATATAATGCAACTAAATTTGGGTTTTCTTGACGACAAGGACCGCACCAAGCTGCCCAAAAATCAACAATGGTAACTTTACCTAAATTATCGTACAAGGCAACAACTTCACCTTCGGTATTTGGTGCAGAAAAATCAGGTGCTAAAGCTCCAATAGCGATGGTTTTAAGCTTTTCTAAACGTTCGTTAATTTTAGTGCCACGAATAGAGGTTTTTACTTCATTACTAAAACCGTTAAAAAGTTGCACGCTTTGCTCGTCATCAATTTCTAATTGATCCATGCCATCTTCTAAAACCCATAAGCTATATAATGCATCTGTATTTTGCGTTATAAAATCTAAATCTGCTTTATTTTGTTTTTCGTATAAAGCCATAAATTTAGGTTGCAATGTTTTTAATAAGGTTGTATCGTTGGTTTCTTGTGCTTTTTGAATAATTTCTGCATTTTCTTGAAACAAACTTTCAATTGCTAATTGATTTTGTTGCTTGTTTTTTAAATAAGATGCTGCTAAATCGTTGTTTTTTGTTCCTTTAACCTCAAACAAATCATCACTTTCTAAATCGTAAACTACGGCTATTTTTCCTTTTTCTAATACAAACGGAACCATATTTTCGGTGGTAGAATCTATTTGGATAAGTCCGAAATTAGGATTGGTTTGTGTGCCTTTAAAAACAAAGCTGTTGTTTTTAATTGTGGTAGAATCTATTTTATTAAAAGATGATTCGCCTTCAGTACGTAAATAAACAACCGTACCATCGTTAAACCCTTTGGTTTGTCCAGTTATTGTAAACTGATCTTTGGGTTCGGAACAGGCGGTTAATAAAGCTGCAATTCCAGCAAAAAAGAATATTTTTTTCATAAATGTTTTTTTTGATTTAAAATTTAGAACAATTGACCGTTAAATTAATAAAAAAACAATACAAAATCGTTAATAAACAAAAAAACTCGAGTAAATACTCGAGTTTTATATATTTATTGTATTGAATTAAAATCTGTATCCAACACCAAATCCTAATAATAGTGGATTTATTCTAACCGATGCAGGAATATCTAACGGAGCGCCTCCAACTAAATTAGATGCATCAACTTTTGCATTGGTTTTTAAGAATAAAAACTTCGCATCAATGTTTAAAAAGAAATTGTCTGTAATATTAAAATCCGATCCAACTTGTAATGCTAACGCAGCTTTGTTGTCGTATTTTACTTTTTGAACAGCACCTGGTTTAGAATCGTAAAAAATGGTGTAGTTAATACCTGCTCCAACATATGGTTTTACAACATTATCTTTACCTGGGTAAAAGTGATATTGCACTGTTAAAGTAGGAGGTAATAACCAAACAGATCCTAAATCTACATCAGCACTTGCTGGTCCACCAACAGCAGTAAGATCAGATCCGGTTGTGTTTACTTTATGTTTAGTAGTACCTAAAATTAATTCGGCAGCAATGTTTTTAGTAAAAAAATATGAGATATCAAGCTCTGGAATAAATTGGTTAGAAATTTGAATATCGCCACCAATACCACCAACATTTGCACCGCTTACGTTAGGAACAACTCCAACACCACGTACGCGAATTTGCCATTTTTTAAAATCAGAATTTGATGTATCTGATGTTTGTGCGTAAGTTGTTGTAAAAACACCTGCTAATGCTACAACTGCTAATAAAACTTTCTTCATGATTAATTAGGTTTAATTTTTATTAAAGGTACAAGGAGATAAGTTTTAATGAAATGATAAAAATCAGTTAAAAAAATCTAGCAATGTACTTGTATTAACATAAGTTATACCTAAGAAACGAAAATGTTTAGTGTTTATTTTGTTTTATTAAATTAAATTTATTAAAACAGCAAAAAGAATATTTATAAAGTAATGGTTGCCTTACAAAATCTTAAAATTTTATGTTTTATTCATTTTTTAAAACAAACGTATGACAACCTACAACTGCAGCTGTTTCGGTCCGTAAGCGGGTGTGTCCTAAAGAAACGGGTTGAAATCCTTTATTAAGGGCTGCATCAATTTCTTTTGATGAAAAATCACCTTCGGGACCAATTAGCAACGTATATTTTTTATGCGTTTGAACGGCATCGCGCAATAAAGTTTTATCTCGCTCTTCACAATGTGCTATAAACAAATCGCCCTCTAAATTTGTAGCCATAAATTGCTTAAACGTAATAGGTTCGTTTAATTTTGGCAAATACAATTGGTTAGATTGTTTCATTGCGGCTAAAATAATTTTATCAAAACGTTCGGTTTTAATAATTTTTCGTTCAGAATTATCACAAATAATCGGTGTAATTTCTTGTACGCCAATTTCGGTAGCTTTTTCTAAAAACCATTCGTAACGGTCATTCATTTTTGTTGGAGCAACTACCATATGAATGTAAAATGGGGATGCACTAACATGCTCACAAGCCGTTATTTTAACTGTACATTTTTTTTCTAAGGCTAAAATAATTTCAGAATTGTATAAATTTCCTTTTCCGTCTGTAATGTGAATAATGTGCCCTTCGGTTTTGCGTAAAACCTTTACAATATGCTTGCTTTCTTCTTTATCGAATGAAAATTCAGTTGCATTTGGACTAATATCTGGAGTGTAAAATAACTGCATTAAAATTCTAATCTAGCTTGATTTGTAACCGTTTTTTTTGCAAACTTATTATTTAAATAATACTGATAACCTACAATGCCAATCATAGCAGCATTATCTGTTGTATATTCAAATTTAGGAATAAACGTTTTCCATTTGTATTTGGTTTGTGCATCAAGCAAAGCTTGACGAATGCCAGAATTAGCTGAAACACCACCACCAATTGCGATTTGATTTATGCCCGTTTCTTTAACGGCCATTTTTAATTTATCCATTAAAATAGAAACAATAGTAAATTGAATAGATGCACAAATATCATTCATATTTTCTTCAATAAAATTAGGGTTTTCAGCCACATTTTTTTGAATAAAATACATGATTTGTGTTTTTAAACCGCTAAATGAAAAATTTAAACCATCAACTTTAGGTTTAGTAAATGTAAATGCTTTTGGATTACCAAATTTTGCGTTTTTATCAATTAACGGGCCACCCGGATAAGGTAATCCTAGCAATTTGGCAGATTTATCAAAGGCTTCGCCCACGGCATCATCTGTTGTTTCGCCTAATATTTCTAAATTAAAAAAATCATTAACCTTCACAATTTGTGTATGTCCACCCGAAATAGTTAATGCTAAAAACGGAAATTTAGGCTTATCATAACCTGGCTCATCAATAAAATGTGCTAATATATGTGCGTGCATGTGGTTAACAGCAATTAAAGGCACGTTTAAAGCAAAAGCTAAAGATTTAGCAAAATTACCACCAACTAATAAAGACCCCATTAATCCTGGTCCTTGCGTAAATGCAATGCCAGAAATTTGATCTTTAGTAATTCCTGCATCTTTAATGGCTATATCAACCACCGGAACAATATTTTGTTGGTGCGCACGTGAAGCCAATTCTGGAACAACACCGCCGTATTTTTGATGAATGCTTTGCGATGCAACAACATTGGTAATTACTTTATCATTACATAAAATAGCTGCACTTGTATCGTCACAAGAACTTTCTATTGCTAATATATATATAGGAGATTTTTCCATAAAAAAGGTTATTTTTGAGTGAAAATATGTAAACTCTGTATTATCTTTGAGCTTGTACAGCTTTTGGTGAGCTAAATCACCAACTTTTACATTTTTCAGTACAAAATTATAATAAAATAAGCTATCAAAAAATTAAATAAAATATTAAAACGCCTTTTACTAACTATTTTACTTTTACTTCTAAGTTTAAGTATTTTAGCTTTATTACCATTTGTTCAAAATTATTTTGGTCGTGTTTTAACCGAAAAGCTAAATGCCAACTTAGGAACAAATTTACATATTGAACAAGTTTACGTTTCGGTTTTTGGTACTGTAAATGTAAAAGGTTTATATATAGAAGATCATCATCAAGATACATTATTGTATGTAAATAAACTTAAAACCAGTTTATTAGGAGTTAAAGAGATTGCAAATTCTAAAGTTTTTTTAGGTAAGGCAGAATTGCACAACTTTAATTTCAAGGTTATTAAATATGAAAATGAAGATTATACCAATTTAGATGAATTTATTAGTAAAGTTGACGATGGCCAGCCCGGAACTGGCCGTTTCCGCTTATCTTCACCAAATATAAAAGCTTATAATTCTCGTTTTCAATTTATAAACAAGCAAGTAGAAAAATCTAAAATTTTAGATTTTAATCAATTAAACGGAGATTTAGATAACTTTTATATTAAAGGTCCTGAAATTACTACTAACATTAAACAATTAAGTTTTAACGAGCAAAGCGGAATTTCGGTTAAGCAATTGGCCGGAAACTTTTTGTACAACAAAACCAACTTGTATGTTAAAGAATTAAACTTAAAAACAGCCGAATCTACCATAGAAGGAAAAGTTGAGCTGATTTATAAGCCCAAATATTTTCAAGATTTTACCAATAAAGTTCGTATTGAAACCAATATTACGCGTTCGCGCATTTCGAGCAACGATTTAAATACGTTTTATAACGAATTTGCACCCAATCAATATTTTTATTTACAAAGTCAAATTCAAGGTTTTTTAAACGATTTTACCTTGTTTAATTTATCGGCATTTCATACCTCAGGAACCGAAGTTATTGGTAAAGTACAATTTCAAAATCTTTTTGATAAAGAAAAAGAATTTCGAATGATTGGGCGTTTTGCTAAAGCCGAAACATCATATCAAAAAACAAATCTTATTTTACCTCGAATTTTACACGACAAACTTCCCGAAGCATTAAACCGTTTGGGTAATGTAGTTTTAGTTGGTCAAATAGATTTAAGTAAACGCGATTTATCGTCAAACATGAGCATCTTAACCTCAATCGGTAAAGGTGAAGCTTTTGTTTCGTTAGAAGGATTTGATAACCCAGATAAAGTAAAATACCTAGGTAAAGTTGCCTTAAATGATTTTGATTTAGGATATTTTTTAAACGAAGATATTTTACAAAAAACAACTTTTAATATTAAGGTTGATGGTACCGGATTTACCAAAAAAGCCATGAATGTTGGTGTTAACGGTAAAGTAAATAAATTTTACTTTGGCGGTTATAATTATACCAACATCGAAATTGATGGTAATTTTAAACAACCGTATTTTAACGGAAACCTAAAGGCCAACGATCCGAATTTAAAAATGATTTTTAACGGATTGGTGAATTTAGAAGAAAATCACAAAGAATTTGATTTTAAAGCTCAAGTAGATTTAGCCAATTTGCATCTGCTTGGCATTCGTAAAAATAAAGAAATAGCAACTTTTAGTGGTAGTTTTGATGTAAAAGCTTCCGGAAATACCATTGATGATATTGCCGGAACAGCAATTATTGACAATATTGTTATTGATATTGATGATGAAGAATATCAATTTAAAGATTTTTTAATTCAATCTACATTTACCGATCAAGTGCGTCATTTAACCTTTCAATCGCCCGATATCGTTTCGGGTAATATTGTTGGTATTTATCAAGCCAATCAAGTTGGTAAGTTGGTACAAAATGCGTTAGGAAGTTTATATTCCAATTATTCTCCGTTCGAGCTTAACAAAAAACAATTTATTGATTTTGATGTTACCATTTACAACAAAATTGTTGAAGTTTTAGACGAAAAAATTAGCGTTAGCAACAAAACAACTTTAAAAGGACGTATTGATGGCGATTCTAACGATTTTAGCATGAATTTTAAATCACCAAACTTGGTGATTTATAACAACGAATTAGATAACGTAAACATTCAGGTAAATAACAAAAACCCGTTATTTAATACGTTCATCGAAATGGATTCTATTAAAATGCCAAAGTACAAACTATCAAACTTTAGCTTAATTAACTTAACGCTAAACGATACCATGTACGTGCGTTCCGAATTTGCCGGTGGTGCTAAAGCAACCGATTTGTACAACTTAAACTTGTATCATACCATTGATACCGATAATAAATCGGTTTTAGGTTTTAAAAAATCAGAAATAGCCATGAAAAACTTTACATGGTTTATTAATGAAGAAGATAGCCCAGAAGATAATAAAATCATTTTCAATAAAAAATTAGACGATTTTGAAATAGATAACATTTCGATGTCAAGTGCAGGGCAACGCGTAAACCTTTACGGAACCATGCAAGGCAAATACGATAAAGATTTAAGCTTAACTTTTGATGATGTTGATTTATCTAAGTTGCTCATAATCAATTCGGAAACGCTTTCTTTTGGGGGCGAATTAGATGGTGTTTTAAACGTTAAGCAAAACAAACCACAACAATATCAGCCATCAACCAACTTAATTATCGAAAAATTCAAGTTTAATGGCACTGAGCTCGGTAATTTTACTTTTAACATTAACGGTAATGATGATTTTAGTGTTTTTACAGTAAACTCAAAAATTAAAGAACAAGAAACCGAAAAATTAGCTATTGACGGAACTATTGATTTTAAAGCTGATCCGAAAGGAAAATTAGATTTAGAAATGTCTTTATCTAACTTTAAAATGCAGCCCTTACAACAAGTTTTAGGTAATATTTTTCAAAATATTCGTGGGTTTGCAAGCGGTAAAACAGCGGTAGAAGGCGTACTTTTAGATCCAGAAATTAACGGTCGCGTATATTTAACTGATGCCGGAATGACCATTCCGTTTTTAGGTGTAGATTTTAATATGGAACAAAACGCATCTATTGATGTTACCGAAAATCAGTTTTTAATTCGACACATTAAATTAACCGATACAAAATATAACACATCGGCTTATATTGATGGTTCTATTCGTCATAAACATTTGCAAAACTGGTTTTTAGATGTTGATGTGAATTCTAAAAACATGCTTATTTTAGATACGAAAGATAATTATGAAACGCCATTTTACGGAACAGCATTTATAGAAGGTACAGCGCATATTTCAGGCCCAACCAATGCATTGGTTTTTGATATTAAAGCCAAATCAAACACGGGTACAACCATTAAGTTACCGTTGGGCGAATCGGAGGGCGGCTTAGGAAATAATTCTTTTGTACATTTTTATAATCAAAAAGATAAAAAAAATATAGAAAAAGGCATCACAGCAGTTGCTACAAGCAACAATATCGAAATGATTTTTGATTTAGATATTACGCCAGAAGCCGAAATTGAAATTATTTTAGACCGAAGCTCAGGACACGGAATGAAAGGACGCGGAATCGGAACTATAAATATTGAATTAAATACCTTAGGCAAGTTTAGAATGTTGGGTGATTACCAAGTTTGGTCGGGCGAATATAACTTTAGATATGGCGGAATTATTGATAAAAAATTCCAAGTAAACAAATATTCAACCATCCGTTGGGCTGACGGAAACCCAATGAATGCGCTATTAAATTTACAAGCCGTTTATAAAACCGAATCTAACCCAGCAATTTTACTCGAAAACCCATCGTTTAACCGTAAAATTCCAACCGATGTAATTATCGATTTAAGCGGAAACTTAACCAATCCGCATCCTGATTTCATTATCAGCTTTCCAAACCTAAGTTCGGTAATGAAATCTGAAATTGATTACAAACTGCAAGATAAAGATACGCGCCAGACACAAGCAATGGCGTTATTAACTGGGGGTGGGTTTTTAACGCAAGAAAATGCAGCTAATGCCGTTTACGGATCTATTTTTGAGCGTGCCGGAAGCTTGTTCTCAGAAATTTTTTCGGGTGATGAAGAAGTGCTACAGGTTGGTTTTAATTACACACAGGCCGATCGTAATCCGTATATTCAAACAGAAGGTAGAATTGGGGTAACTTTATCAACCAATATCAACGAAAAAATTATGGTAAATGGTAAAGTTCGTGTTCCGGTTGGTGGAACTGAAGAATCAACCATAATCGGAGATATCGAAGTTGCTATCAAATTAAATACGGATGGAAGTTTAACCGCACGCGTTTTTAACCGCGAAAACGATATTTATTATTTTGGTGAAGGAATTGGTTACACACAAGGAGTGGGAGTTAATTACCAAGTAGATTTTGATACGTTTAGAGAATTGTTAGGTAAAATAATTAAAAGCGCAAACAAAAAAACGAAAGAAACTCCGGTTCAAGATTCTACCGATTCTGATTTTTCACCTGAATTTATCAAGTTTATCGAATCACGTAAAAATCGTCCTAACTTGCCAGAACCGCAAAAAACAACCGAACCGCCCATGCGTGTTCCCGATTTAGATTAGTAATAAAATAATAACATGTAAAAAAACCGTAATAAATTTTATTACGGTTTTTTTTATTAAATTTACTTATATACAGATTGATTTATGAAGCAACCAATTAAAAATATAGCGGTATTAACTTCGGGTGGTGATGCACCAGGAATGAATGCTGCCATTCGTGCCGTAGTTCGTGCGTGTGCGTATTATAATGTAAAATGTACCGGAATTTATCGTGGTTATCAAGGCATGATTGAAAACGATATGGTAGAAATGGGACCACGTACCGTAAAAAATATTGTTAACCGTGGCGGTACCATTTTAAAATCGGCGCGTTCAACCGATTTTAGAACCCCAGAAGGGCGTAAACAAGCGTACGAAAACTTACTAGCAAACGAAGTTGATGCCTTAGTAGTAATTGGCGGTGACGGAAGTTTTAAAGGCGGATTAGCTTTAACTAAGGAATTCAATTTTCCAATTATTGGTATTCCTGGTACCATTGATAATGATATTGCCGGAACTTCACATACTATTGGCTTTGATTCAGCGTTGAATACCGTGGTTGATGCCATTGATAAAATTCGCGATACAGCCAATTCACACAACCGCTTATTTTTTGTTGAAGTTATGGGCCGCGATGCCGGACATATTGCTTTAAATGCGGGGATTGGTGCGGGTGCTGAAGAAATTTTGATTCCGGAAGAAAACATTGGTTTCGAAAAATTAATTGATTCGTTAGAACGCAGCCGTAATTCTGGTAAATCATCAAGCATTGTTGTTGTAACCGAGGGCGATTCAATTGGTAAAACGGTTTTTGAGTTGGGCGAACAGGTTAAAAACACGATGCCTAATTACGATGTGCGTGTTTCTGTTTTAGGCCATTTGCAACGCGGTGGTTCACCAAGTTGTTTTGATCGTGTTTTAGCTTCTCGTTTTGGTGTAAAAGCAGTAGAAAGTTTATTAGCTGGTGAACATAGTATGATGGTTGGATTGTTGAATGATAAAGTAGTTTTATCTCCAATCGAAAAAGCAGTAAAATCTGCCGGAAATGGGGTAGATGAAGAATTAATTCGAATTTCAGATATTGTATCTATTTAAATAAAAATTTATGAGTAAAATAAAATTAGGAATTAATGGTTTTGGACGCATCGGAAGAATTGTTTTACGCGAATCTTTCGAGCGTAACGATATAGAAGTTGTTGCAGTTAATGATTTATTAGAATTAGATCACTTGGTTTATCTTTTAAAATACGATTCGGTGCACGGACGTTTTAAAGGAACCGTAGAAAGTGATGGTAAAAACTTAATTGTTAACGGACAAAAAATTCGCGTAACAGCCGAAAAAGATCCTAAAAACTTAAAATGGAATGAAGTAGGAGCAACCGTGGTTGCAGATTGTACTGGTATTTTTAAAACCTTAGCTTCTGCTGGGGCACATATTGAGGCAGGGGCTAAAAAAGTTATTATTTCGGCACCGTCTGACGATGCACTTATGTTTGTAATGGGCGTAAACGAAAACGAATTAACTGCTGCCAATCATATTATTTCTAACGCATCATGTACAACCAATTGCTTAGCACCCATGGCAAAGGTTTTAGACGATTATTTCGGAATTGTTGAAGGATTAATGACCACCGTGCATGCAACAACAGCAACTCAATTAACGGTTGACGGACCATCTAAAAAAGATTTTAGAGGCGGCCGTTCGGCTTTAAACAACATCATTCCTGCATCAACCGGAGCTGCAAAAGCCGTAACTAAGGTTATTCCGCATTTAAAAGGTAAACTTACCGGCATGTCATTCCGCGTTCCTACGGTTGATGTTTCTGTGGTAGATTTAACCGTGCGTTTAGAAAAAGCGACAAGTTACGAAGCAATTATTCAAGCGTTTGAAGCTGAAGCTCAAGGAAAACTAAAAGGCATTTTATCGGTAACACACGATGATGTGGTTTCGCAAGATTTTGTTTCAGAAACCAGCACTTGTGTAATTGATGCTAAAGCAGGAATTGCACTAAACCAAAACTTTTTTAAAATTATAGGTTGGTACGATAACGAATACGGTTATTCGGCTAAATTATTAGATTTAGTAGCAATAATGGCAACAAAATAAGCTTAAAAATCCCATTTATACGTGGGATTTTTTTATTTTTACTACATAAACTTTTTTACATGAAACTAATTGTTGATAGCGGATCAACCAAGGCAGATTGGGTCGCTATTTACCCAGATAATACAACTCGTTTTTTTTCAACTTTAGGTTTAAATCCTGAAGTTTTACGTCAGGACGAAGTTATTTCTCGTTTAGATTATTCCATCGATATTCTTGAAATTAAAGATCAGGTTACCGAAATTCATTTTTACGGATCGGGCTGTGGTACCGACCGAATGAAAAGTTATTTAAAAAATATTTTAGAAGAATATTTTCCGCAAGCTGATATTTTAGTTGTAGAAGATACGTATGCTGCAGCTTACGCAACAACGCCTAAAAATGAAAAAGCAATTGTTTGCATTTTAGGTACCGGATCAAATTGCAGTTATTTTGATGGCCAAAAATTGCATCAAAAGGTACAATCTTTAGGTTATTTAATTATGGATGATGCAGGCGGTGTTCAGTTTGGCAGGTTGTTATTACGCGAATATTATTACAACCAAATGCCAGCGCATATTGCAAAAGCTTTTGCTGATGTAGTAGAAACCGATGCCGATTATATTAAAAATAATTTATACAAAAAGCCAAATCCAAATGCTTATTTAGCCGGAATTGCCAAGTTTATTTTTGATTTTAAAGAAGATGCTTATATTAAAACATTAATAGAGCAGGAGATAACCCGATTTATTAAATATCATATTTTACAATATCCAGAAGCTTATCATGTTCCTATAAACTTTATCGGATCATTAGCTTATTATTTACAACCCGAAATTACCAAGCTTTTACAACAACATCAATTAAACATTGGTACGGTATATCAAAAACCGATTGATGGTTTAATTACTTATCATAAAAATTAACATGGAAATAGCAATTATTGCCCACGATGGAATGAAGGCTGATATGGTTCAGTTTTTAAACAACAACCTTGAATTTTTAAGAAACCCGAAGATTAATTTAATTGCTACTGGAACTACGGGCAGCAAAGCAGAAAAATTAGGGTTAAAAATTACAAAGTTTTTATCGGGTCCGAAAGGCGGAGATGCCCAAATTGCCGCACGCGTTGCAGAAGGTAAAACACAAATGGTTATTTTTTTTAAAGATCCTATGTCAAGCCATCCGCACGAACCAGATATTAACATGCTTATTCGTATTTGCGATGTGCACGATGTACCTTTAGCTACAAATGATGCTACTGCACAATTACTTTTTGAAGCTATTGCTAATAAGTTATAATAAAAAAGAGCCGTTTTAAACGGCTCTTTTTTATTCAGTTATTTTTATTTCAAACATTTTATCCCAGTTTTTACCGGTAACAAAAAACGTATTGGTTTCTATATTATAAGCAATTCCGTTTAAAACATCAACATCCGGATGTTGTGTAATTTTTGTTTTTAAAGCACTTAAATCTAATACAGCTTCTATTTCTCCGGTTTCCGGATTAATAACCGCTACCGCATCCGATTGGTATAAATTCGCGTAAATTTTACCATTTACATATTCCATTTCGTTAATGGTTTGTATTTTAGAGCGGTTGCTATAAACTTTAACTTCTTTTACTTTTTGCTTGGTTTCTGGATCAACAAAATATAATTTTTCAGATCCGTCGGACATAATTAAGTTTGTACCGTCGTTCGTTAATCCCCAACCTTGAATTTGTGAAAAGTAAGGAAAGGTTTCTAAACGTTCTAACGTTTTGGCATCATAAACATAACCTTCTACATTTCGCCAAGTTAATTGATAAATTTTATCATTTAAAACAGTTGCACCTTCGCCAAATACATCATCGGTTAATTCTACAATTTGTAAAACTTCGCCTGTTTTTGGATTAACACGACGAATGCTCGATTTACCACGTTTACCAGTTGGTCCTTCACCATTACCTGTACTTTCAATTAGCACATTGCCATCAAATTCTAAACCTTGCGTATATGCACGTAAATCGTGCGGATACGTATTTACAATCGAATAATTTAAAGGTTTTATTTCTTGTGTGCCTAAAACTTCAACACGAGTCGAAATAGGGGTTTCTACACCGTCTACAAATACTAATGCGCGTAAATAATTATAACCTAAATCGTAATCTTTTAAATTTACTTTAAAATCTTCAATTGCTTCTTTTTTACCAAGCTTTGTATTGTTAACATAATAAATAACCGAATCTATGGTATGGTTATCTGGGTTTAAAATTTTAAAATCAACTTGATCTGCTTTGGTATAAGTTGCTTTAAAAGTTGAATTATCGATAGAAAAGTTATAATTTTTATTTTTATTACTATCGGAACAGCTAAAAGATAAGGCACATAATGCGCTGAATCCGAAAAGTTTATATGTATTCATAAATCGTGTTATTTTTAAAGCAATATAACACTTCCATTTTATTTTCACAATTAGATTTGCAATAATAAAAAATGAATGTATATTTGCAGTGGCAAGTCCTACACGACCAGCTCCTAATGACTCCTCCAGGGCGGGAACGCAGCAAAGGTAATTGGTTGTAGCGGTGCGATGTAGATCGCTTGCCTTTTTTTATTACACAAAATCCTCAATATATAAATCTTCTCAGACTGAGAAGATTTTTTTATTCCTAATCTTTTGGCACTTAAAGGGTTTGCTTAGTATTAAAATTTTGTAATCAAATTCTTTCTTATCTGCGCTTGTTTTACAAAAAAATGGATGTATATTTGCAGCGGCAAGTCCTACACGACCAGCTCCTAATGACTCCTCCAGGGCGGGAACGCAGCAAAGGTAATTGGTTGTAGCGGTGCGATGTAGATCGCTTGCCTTTTTTTATTACAAAAACAACTCAATATATAAATCTTCTCAGGCTGAGAAGATTTTTTTTATTTACAAAATACTAACATTAAACAAATAGTATTTTCCCTGCCCTAAAATAAAATTTCGTAACTTGTCGTTAGTAATTATAAGGGTTCTTGCTAGTTAAGGATCAAAAAACTAAACTACCATATTATGAAAAAAATACTTTTTCCAACTGATTTTTCTGAAACATCATTCAATGCTTTTAAATATGCTTTAGAATTAGCCAATTTTTTAAAAGCTGAAATTCAGGTGCTGCATATTTTCGAATCTAAAACATTGAGCTCTTCGCGTTTGTCGCCAAAAACAATTGATGAATTTAAAGAAAATATAGAGCTAAAAGAATTTGAACATTTTAAAAGTTTTGGAACAAAATTTAGAGCAATTGCTGAAGAAATTGGACGTGATGATATTAACTTTCAATATATTTTAGAATACGGCTATTTACTACCTGTTGTTCAGAAAAAAATTAAAGAAGAAGGTATTGATTTGGTAGTTATGGGAACTAATAACGATAAGGATTTTGAAACTTCGGTTTTAGGAAGCAATACCTACAATGTAATTTTACATACCGATGTACCAACCTTATGTGTGCCTAAAATAGCTGTGTATAAAAAAATAGAAAAAATGGTTTTTTCGACAGCTTTTTCACCTAAAGACGTTACTGCATTAAAATATTTTATTGACTTGGCCAATGATAACGATTGTGAGGCAAAATGCGTTTATGTGGATTATAAAAACAGAAAGTACGACAACTTATTAAACGCTTGGAAAACAACTTTTTCTAAAGATAATATTGAATTTGTTATTTTAAAAGGAGATAATCCGGTAAAAGAAGTTACCGATTATATTGAGCGCGAAAATGTGGGGTTATTAACTACGGTAAAGTACAATAAAACCTTTTTTGAAAGTATTTTCACATCAAGTTTTACTAAAAAAATATCAAACCGCGTAAATATTCCTTTACTGGTTATTCATAATTAAAAATAAAAAAGCATTTACTTGGTAAATGCTTTTTTATTATACTATTTTTCTGATTACTCGTAATTTATGCGTATGCCTGCCGGTATCTACATTGTAAATGCCTTGATAATCTAATTTATCAATTCGTACTTGTCCTGAAGCATGAATAATAAAGTTATTGGCTAAAATAATTCCGACATGAATAATTTTACCTTCTTCATTATCAAAAAAGGCTAAATCTCCAGGTTCTGCTTCTTCAATAAAACTTAAAACTTCGCCAACGGCTGCTTGTTGATAGGCATCTCGTGGAATTGCATATCCAGCTGTTTTATATACCATTTGTGTAAAACCAGAACAATCTATTCCAAATGGTGTTTTACCACCCCATAAATAGGGTGCATTTAAATATAAATAAGCGGTGTTTAGAATAACTTCTTTGTTTTTTCCTTGATATAAAGTTCCATCAAAACTAAAATTAAATGTATTTATATCAGGTAACGATAAAAAGCGTAAATCAGAGCCTAAATGAATAGGTAATAACAAGCCATTTTCTGCAGATACGTATTCAATAATATCCCCGGAAACAGCTAGGGGTGTTTTTTGAAGAGTTGCAAAACTTGTTTCACTAATTTTAAAAACTTGCTTGGCATCAACCCATCCTTCGTACTGATCGTATTCTAAAACAATTTTATACCAACTACCTTGTTCTTCCGTAATTTTAAAAAAATCACCAAAAAGAACTTGTGTGGTCATCTCACTTCTGTCGTTAGGTTCCAATCGTAACGGAATATTAGCTAATATACAAATACCATGCATGTAATAAATTTTTTACAAAAATACAAAAACCTTATTCATAACAAATAAGGCTTCTGTTTTTATTCTTAATTTTAATTTAGGCTTTTTGAAGTACCACAGCAGATGCGCCGCCGCCGCCGTTGCAAATTGCTGCAGCTCCGTATTTTCCGTTGTTTTGTTGTAAAACATGAACTAAGGTTACTAAGATACGAGCACCAGAACAACCTAGCGGATGCCCTAAAGATACAGCGCCTCCGTTAACATTTACTTTTGTTGCATCTAATTTAAGTAAATCGGTATTTACCATACCTACAACAGAAAAAGCTTCGTTAAATTCAAAATAATCTATGTCAGTAGTTTTTAAATTTGCTTTTTCTAAAGCTTTTGGTAAAGCTTTTGCTGGCGCAGTTGTAAAAAACTGAGGTTCATGCGCTGCATCAGCATATGAAACAAGATAGGCTAGTGGTTTTAAATTAAGTTCTTTAGCTTTTTCTTCGCTCATTAGTACCAAAGCGGCAGCACCATCATTAATTGTCGATGCATTAGCAGCAGTTACGGTACCAGTTTTAGTGAAAGCCGGTGATAAGCTAGGTATTTTATCTAATTTAACGTTAGTAAATTCTTCATCTTTAGCAAAAATAATTGGTTCTCCACGACGTTGAGGAACTTCTACCGGAACAATTTCATCATTAAATTTACCTGCTTCCCATGCTGCAGCCGATTTTTTGTAAGATCCTATAGCAAATTCATCTTGCTGTTCACGGGTATACTTATACTTTTCAGCACATAAATCTGCAGAAACACCCATTGCATTATTATCATACGCATCTAAAAGACCGTCTTTTTGTAAGCCATCTATTAAAGTAGATGGGCCAAACTTAACACCGTTACGCATATGTACGTAATGTGGTATTTGACTCATATTTTCCATTCCACCAGCAACTACAACGTCAGCATCGCCTAATAAAATTGCTTGAGCACCTTGCATAACTGCTTTCATACCTGAGGCACAAACTTTGTTTACGGTAGTACAAGGTACCGTGTTTGGAATTCCAGCTTTTAATGCAGCTTGTCTTGCTGGCGCTTGTCCTTCGCCTGCCTGAATTACATTACCCATTAAAACTTCATCCACATATTTAGGATCTAAATTAATTTTAGCTAGTGCACCTTGTATTGCAGTTGCTCCTAATTGTGTTGCAGGAACTGATGCTAAAGATCCTAGAAAAGAACCAATAGGTGTTCTAACAGCCGATACAATTACAACTTTTTTACTCATATTATAGATTTTGTTTGTTTTCTATTGCTAATATACTAATTTGAGGTTATTAAAAATATAGAAGCTCAATTTTTAATTCTTTTTCTCTTTATTTATCTAAGTTAACTTACTATTAAAAAAAAGTTGCCTTTGTAATTGATTGAAATCTAAATCCTTAATAAAAAGATAAAAAAAAAAGACGAAAAAAGGCATGATATTATTTGGAAACATAGAGTCTTTGCTCTACATTTGCACTCGCAAAACGGTTGATAAATCAGCCGTTCGCAAAGCAAGGAGAGGTGCCGGAGTGGTAACGGAGCAGATTGCTAATCTGTCATCGGGTAACCGATGCCAGGGTTCGAGTCCCTGTCTCTCCGCTTTTTTCGGGGTGTAGCGTAGCCCGGTTATCGCGCCTGGTTTGGGACCAGGAGGTCGCAGGTTCGAATCCTGCCACCCCGACGGAAAAAATAATGGTCCAGTAGCTCAGTTGGATAGAGCAACTGCCTTCTAAGCAGTAGGTCTCAGGTTCGAACCCTGACTGGATCACAACAGTAAATATAAATTAACAAGTATTTGTTTACTTCATTTTAATATTTATATTTGCAAAACTTAATTTAAAAATAGGAGAGGTGCCGGAGTGGTAACGGAGCAGATTGCTAATCTGTCATCGGGTAACCGATGCCAGGGTTCGAGTCCCTGTCTCTCCGCTTTTTTCGGGGTGTAGCGTAGCCCGGTTATCGCGCCTGGTTTGGGACCAGGAGGTCGCAGGTTCGAATCCTGCCACCCCGACGGAAAAAATAATGGTCCAGTAGCTCAGTTGGATAGAGCAACTGCCTTCTAAGCAGTAGGTCTCAGGTTCGAACCCTGACTGGATCACAAAGCCCGATATTTAATATCGGGCTTTGCTTTTTAATGTAATACAACAAAATTGTATATATTTTTATAATCTACAACCGTTGTACTTATATTTACTGTAGGATTTGGGTTGTTGTTTTTAGAAATGACCCCTATTTGCTCCGGTTTAAAGCCTGCATCAAATCTTAATCTGTAAGAACCTACCTCTGGTAAGTAAATAGCTTCTCTGCCTTTATAAAAGGCACCATTTAAAACAATTGGAACTTCAGAAGTATTTATTCCATTTTTATAAACAATCCATTCTTTATTATTCCATTTTTCTAACGAATAGGCCAATAAAAAATATGGAGATTTAGTTGTTTCATACAAGTTTGTGGGCAATTCATCTGTTTCGCCTTGTAATAAATTAGGGAAAGAAATAGTAAAAACTAGCGAATCGTTTCTAAAATAAAAATTATTTCCTTCAATACTTACTAAATTCGGAGCTTCTATATAAACGGTATTATAAAACTGATCGTCCGTATGATTGCAGGCAGCTAATAAACTTAAAGAGCCAATAGCTAATATTTGTATTATTTTTTTCATAAGCATCAATTAAAAAAAATATCCTACGTTTAAAGCATAACGCGGCACATATTTAGGTGACTTTTCATTAAATAAATTAACACTGCTACCGCCTAAAACTTCAACGCTAAAACGTTTTTTTATTCTGGTTTTAAAACCTAAACTTAAACCAGGAGCAATATCTAAATAATTGCTTTGTTTTATTGTATAAACATAACTGCCATTATTTACTAATGCATCTAATGTTTTATGCTTTCCGCCGTTAATGGCTAAAAAACCTTCTATAAAAACAAATTTAACCTGATCTTTAGTTAAGGCATAACGTGCATATGGAATGATTTCGTACTGTGGTAAATTAAAGTATTTATCGGTTTCGAAAGAATTTTTACGAGATTTATTTTGATGAAAATTGATGCTCATTCCAAAATACCATTGTAATCTGGACTGATATTCGTAAGAAAACTGAATTTTTTGATTGATAGCTAAGGATAATAAATCAAATTTAATTTCATGTGGATGGGGCACATAATTTACTTCTCTAAACAAATCGTAATTTTCTTTCTTCTTTTTAAACAGTTTTTCGGGCAATATATGCTGAGCAAATGCCGTAATGGAAATTAGGCATACAAAGGTTAAAAGGCATCTTTTCATAAAATTAATTAATTGTGAGTTCCCCCAATATTTCTTTACTCATAAACGGTCCACCCGGATAACGCGCTGTATAATCTAAGTTAAGCCAAACCTGATCGCGCTCGTCAATATGATAAAAAATTTGTTTGTTTTTGGCTTCTTTTTCAAATAAAACTTCTTTTATTAAATAAATAGCTGTTTCTAAATCTGCTTTAGAACCAATAAGCATTTCGGGGTACATATGCCCTTGGGTATGAATAATACGCGGCGTACCACCTATGGCTTTAATACAAGCTGACATGAAGATGGCATGATCGTCGCAATCTCCCGAAAAATGTTCTAAAGATTCGCTGGCTGCGGCAATATATTCCTGACCGATAGGATCGTTAACATAATTCCATTTTTCATTAACTTCTTTAAAAACGGCAAAACACTGAATCATTTTACGATTTTCGCGATAACCTTTTAAATTAGAAAAATGTTTTGTTGTAGCACTAACAGCAAAATTGCGCACGCCCGGATTTGTAAATTCTACAGCTTTTAATATTTTGTTTTTATTAGGAAACGGTAAAAGACGTGAAATAATTACATCTTGTGGGTACGGATTATCTTGCATGCTATAAATCATAGAGCGATAATCTTCGTAAATGTTTGAAAATCCGTAGTTTCCGATTAATGTTCCGTAACCTAAAAGCATTAAATAAATTGCTATTGCAAATAACAAAACGCGTTTAACAGCACGTAATAAAAAAAACAAACCCAAAAGAATGGCAATAAAAATTAAGATACGGTCTAAGTGAAAAGGCCAATCGGGGTCAATTATATTTTGATGAAGGATGATGAATCCTGGAATCTCGATTAGTACAACAAGTAGCAATATAATAATGCTATCCCAAGGTTTTGGGATAGCAAGTTTTTGAACTATTTTTTTTATATTTTCTACTTTAAATCGGGGCACTTTATTTTACGAATTCCTGATAAGAAGGTTTGTGTTGAATTAAATTTAAATCGCTTAACTGATTTACCACCAAGTTAAATGATTTTTGATCGAATTTTTTTTGCGACCATTGGGTTAAGCTTAACCATTCTTGCACATCTTTTACTTCTAAATTATAACGTGAAGCTAAGGTTTTATCTATACTCGGAATTATTTTAAATTCACAAGTTGTGTTGTTTATAATTTCTAAAATTTGTTCAACAACAGCTGTGCTTTCATCATAAAACTGCTTACGAACGGCAACAACAAAACTAGGCCATGGAGTAGGGCATTCGCCAATTTTTTTAAAAACTTTTGCGTCAACCATAGGTTTAGTCATAAATCGTTCCCACATAAAATAATCTGCTGTTTTATTTTGTAACGCAACAACGGCATTGTCAATTGTATTTACAACTTCAAAATTTAATTGGTTAATGTCCCAATTTTGTAGGTTTGCATTTACTACAGACATAAGATGCGAACCAGAACCAAAACGCGAAATAGCTGCTGTTTTACCCTCTAAATCTGCAATTGACTGATATGGTGCGTTATAATCGGCGTGAATACCCCACAATAAAGGTGATTTAACGTAGGTTTGTACGATATAAGAAGAATTTGTAGTTGCTATGTTTTTAATGATGCCTTCGGTTAATATAATAGCAAAATCAGTTTCGTTGTTTGCTAACATATCACACATTTTTCCGGTGCCTTCTGGTACATCTGTCCATTGTAAATCAATACCAAACTCACCAAATTCATCATTTTCTATACACAAGTGCCAAGGCAAATTAAAATGCTCTGGAACTCCAACTATTTTAACGGTTTTCATTTTAATAAATTTATAAGCTAATATAATAAATTGTTGTTTAGTAAAGTCATAAAAAACCAATCCCCGCATAAAAAAATGCAGGGATTGATTCGCAAAATTAATAAACAAACAGACATAAAATCAATTATGATACCGTAGTGGCAAGCTGTTTTTTCATACTACCGGTTTCTGATAAACGTTGATGAAAAGAAAAAGCTTCGCTTAAAATATGTGGTGTGTGCCCGCCAAATCCAGCCGCTCGATTATAATAATCTAATAAATCAGCTCTGTAATCTGGATGTGCACAATTGTTTATAATAACTAAAGCACGTTCGCGTGGTGCTAATCCACGTAAATCGGCAACGCCTTGATCGGTTACAATAACATCAACATCATGCTCGGTATGATCGTGATGCGAGACCATAGGAACGATTGAAGAAATATTTCCGTTTTTAGCGGTTGCTGCGGTTACAAATATTGAAATGTAAGCATTACGTGCAAAATCGCCCGAGCCGCCAATACCATTCATCATATTTTTACCTAAAACATGAGTTGAATTTACGTTTCCGTAAATATCGCATTCTAACGAGGTATTAATTCCGATAATTCCTAAACGACGAATAACTTCAACTGAATTAGAAATGTTTTGCGGGCGTAACATGATTTTAGATTTGTAATGATCTAGATTAGCAATAACCCGATCGTAACAAGCTTGAGAAAGCGTCATAGAACAAGCCGATGCAAAATTCATTTTTCCAGAATCAATTAAGTTAAAAGTTGAATCTTGTAAAACTTCAGAGTACATTACTAAATCTTCAAAATCAGAGTTTTGTAAACCATCTAAAACAGCATTAGCAACTTTACCAATACCGCATTGTAAAGGCATTAATGATTTGGTTAATTTGCCTTGAGCAACTTCGTTTTCAAAAAACTTAATAATATTGTTTGCAATTGCAGTTGTTGCTTCATCGGCTGGCTGAATATCACCTGGTGCATCTTCAATATCATGAAAAACAATGGCAATTACTTTACTAGGATCTATTTTTAAACTTTCGGTTCCAATTCTGTCATCTGCCTTTAATATTTCAATTGGTTTACGATTTGGATATTTTGGAACTGAAACTATATCGTGCAATCCTTTAATATTTTTAGGAATAGCGGTATTAATTTCTAAGATAAGTTTGTCAGCATATTCGGCAATAGCTACGTTATTTCCGATTGAAGTGGTAAAAACCAAAGATCCGTCTTCAAGAATTTCTGAAACTTCTAAAATTCCAATATCTAAATTCCAAATGCCATCCATAATTTGTTCGCTAGATTCGCTTAAGTGCTGATCAATAAACAAAACTTCTCCTTGGTTTATGGCTTTACGTAATACATTATCTACCTGAAATGGTAAACGTTTGGTTAATGCATTACTTTCTGACAAAGCAGCATCGGTACCATGTCCTAATGATGCTCCGGTTAATAAAGTTATTTTAAGATCTTCATTTTTAGCTCTTTCTGCTAAAGCTTTTAAAACAACTTTAGAATCTCCTCCACGGGTAAATCCCGATGAACCAACGGTCATTCCGTTTTTAAAAAACTGAGCTGTTTCTTCTGCAGAAACTACTAAATTTTTAAAAGATTCGTATTTTATCCTTTCCAAACTCATATAACTTATGTATTATTTAATTTTGTAGTGTAATTTTTATCAAATATTTTGTTTTAATTTTAACAAGTAATTTATTTTAATTACTTTGTATCACAATTTACGACAATTAACCAATGTCTTAATATCGCAAAAAGACATAAACATATTAAAAAAGGACATAGTTATGGAAAAAAACGGAGAAAAATACTATATAACAGATGTTGATCTAGATGCATCAAGCATTTATTGTCACCATGATTTGATGGGGGAACTTTTAATTCCTACACACAGCCATGAAAAAGATCAGTTCTTATATACAGAAGGCGGTATTGTATATGTAACGACAGAATTAAGAAATTATTTTTTACCTGCTCGACATTTTATCTGGATTCCGGCTGGAGTTAAGCATTCTATTCATCCAAGTTCTGAAGATGTAATTATGCGTAACCTTTATTTTCCGAAAGAAAAAGGGGATATTGCATTTTATAAATCGGAAGGAATTTACCCAGTAAACGACATTTTATTACAAATGATTATGTTTACGAACCGTTGGAATGGGGATTTGCGCAAAGGTTCTAGAAATTATACCATCGCTAAAGCTATTAAAGCTATTTTACCAGAAATTTGCCATAATATTTTACCATTATCGTTACCGTATCCAAAAGATGATCGTTTGATAAAGATAATTGAGTACATAGATTCACATATTGACGAGTACTTATTGTTTTCTGAATTGTCAGCAAAATTTGGCTTTACAGAGCGATCGCTACACAGATTGTTTCAAAAAGATATGGGTATGTCTTTTATTCAGTATTTCACTGTTAGGCGCATGCTACGCGCTATTGAATTACTTTTAGAGCAACGCCTACCAATTAATGAGGTTGCACAAGCCGTTGGTTATACAAGTACTCCAACATTTAGCAATACGTTTAATAAAGTTTTAGGACAACGCCCAAGCGATTATTTAAATAAGTTAGAAATTTTACGAAAAGTATAAAAAAAGCACCTGTTTTAACAGGTGCTTTTTTTAGCTATTAATATTTTAATTGAATCCAATTTGGAGATTCTGATGATTTAAATTCCATAAAATAATCGTTCTTTTTATAGGCAACTGCAACATCTGAATGACGAGATAAAGCTTCGTTATCAAAATAAACAGTATAAACATAAAAATCGTTTGGTGGAACTACGTAGCAGTATGCACGAATTTTAGAAACCACAAAATCTTTATTCTGATTTTTTGAATGATGAGCTAAATTATTTTTATCGTAAAGATTTCTTACAAAGTTTTCTTTAGATTTATTAATTTTAGTTTTGTATCTTCTTTCAGTTTCACCAACAAATTCATTTCTATTTGATGCTACTGGTGATGTTGCTGGCTCAAAATTGGCATAATCAAAATTGTTTTTTAATATTTTATCATCATTTTTAACTAAAAAATAAATATCATTTTTAGAAAAAAACAATGTATCTGCATTTTCATTTTTGATGTGAAATTTTAAAAGATATATGTTACCAACATTTTCTTTCGGAAATTCATATCCAATATATTTTACATGAACTTGCGCATTCATTGTAAAACAAAAAAACAAGGATAATAAAGTAAAATATAAATATTTAATTTTCATAATAGGTTATTTAAATGGTTAGATGAATTTTAAGCGTAATTTGTATGTTAACGTAATCTTAAACAAAAAGATTGTGTTACTCCTAAAAATAAATAAAAAAAGCAAACATTTTAAAAGTAATGTTTGCTTTTTTTATTTATTCCGCTAATTTTTTTAATCCTAATTCAATTAATCGTTCTACCGTTTTATACGGATCTTCACTAAAAGTTCCGTTAGCACGGTTAGCAATAATGGCATTTAAAGATAATGCTTGGTGCCCTAAAAGCTTAGATAAGCCGTAAATGGCTGAAGTTTCCATTTCTAAGTTAGAAATCTTGATTCCATCAAAACTAAAGTTATCCATTTTATGGTTTAAATCTGCATCTTGAATGGGTAAGCGTAAAACACGACCTTGTGGACCATAAAAACCACCAGCTGTTGCAGTAAAGCCAGGGTGTACGCCAGCAATATTTCTGAATTTACTAGCTAAAGTTTCACTGCCTTTAAAAACATACGGACGGCCTTTACGTAAATCCCAATTGGTATGTTTAACAAACGCATCTTCAATAGCTGTTTCAGAGATGCCATCGATTTGATAAGAACGCATCATGTTATCTAAACCAATGGTGTATTCTGAAGCTACAATAGCATCAACCGGAATATTTGCTTGTAACGATCCTGATGTTCCGAATCGAACAATATTTAAGCTTGTTAATTGCGGTTTTATTTGACGTGTTTTAAAATCAATATTAACTAAAGCATCTAACTCATTTAATACAATATCTATATTATCTGGTCCGATGCCGGTTGAAACAACCGAAAAACGTTTGCCTCGAAAAGTTCCGGTATGCGTTTTAAATTCACGCTTTTGGGTTTCAAACTCAATTGTATCAAAATGTTTAGAAACTTTTTCTACTCGGTTCTGATCGCCCACTAAAATAATATTAGTAGCTAAATCTTGCGGTTTTACGTTTAAATAATAAACGCTTCCGTCTGGATTTATAATTAATTCTGATGATTTTATTTCCATATTAACCTCCTACACGTTTTACTTTATAATTTTTTTTACTTAAATAGTCCATAATCTTGTCACGAAAATTACCCTGAATAATAATTTCGCCATCTTTTGCAGCTCCGCCAACACCGCATAAAGTTTTAAGTTCTTTGGCTAATGCTTTTAAATCGTTATCAGTTCCTTCAAAACCTTTAATAATGGTTGCTATTTTTCCTGCTCTATTTTTTTTATCTAAATGGGCTTCTAAGCGTTGGTGATTAGGCGCTAAGGTTTCAGTTACTTCTTCAGTAGATTCAAATTCAAAATCTTTATTTGTAGAGAAAACAAAACCACCTAAATCTTCTAAACTAGACATTTTTTTTGCCATACCTTATTATTTTAAAATAAAAAGACACTGAAAAATTCAGTGTCTTTAATCTTATATAAATTTACAGATTATTTTTTAATTAATCCTAATTCTACCAATCTTTCGTATAAAAATTCTCCAGCGGTAATGTCTTCATATTGTTTTGGATGATTTTCATCAATACAATTTTCTAAACAATTAAGCGGCATAGAGCTTATTGGGTGCATAAAGAAGGGAATAGAATAACGTGATGTACCCCATAATTCTCTTGGTGGATTCACAACTTGGTGAATGGTAGATTTTAAACGGTTGTTAGAATGGCGTGATAACATATCACCTACATTAATAACTAACTGATCATCTTCTGCAATAGCATCAATCCATTCGCCTTTGTGATTTTGCACTTGCAGTCCTTTACCTTGAGCTCCCATTAATAAGGTAATTAAATTGATATCGCCGTGAGCTGCAGCGCGAACTGCATCTTTTGGTTCGTCTAAAATAGGAGGGTAGTGAATTGGGCGTAAAATTGAATTTCCGTTTTTAACGTAGTTGTCAAAATAAAATTCATCTAATCCTAAAAAAATAGCTAAAGCACGTAATACGTAAACTCCAGTTTTCTCTAGCATTTTATAAGCTTCTTTAGTTGTAGCATTAAACTCAGGTAATTCTTCAACTAAAACATTTTTTGGGTATTCAGCTTCTAATATCGGATCGTTCTCAACAAATTGACCAACATGCCAAAATTCTTTTAAATCTCCAACTTTTCTGCCTTTAGCCGATTCTTTTCCGAAAGAAACATAACCGCGTTGCCCGCCAATTCCAGGAACAATGTACTTTTCCTTAGTTTCGATAGGTAATTCGAATAAGTTTTTAACTTCTTTATATAAGTCGTCAACCAATTTAGGTTCTAAAAAGTGACCACTTAATGCTACGAAACCAATTTCTTCGTAGGCTTTTCCGATTTCATTTACAAATTTTTGTTTACGTACCGGGTCATCCGATAGGAAATCACGTAAGTCAACACTAGGAATGTTTTGCATTGTACTTAGTAGTTTGTATAATTTTTACAAAAGTATAAAATAAATGGTTTGCTTGTTTAAAAAGATGCCATTAAGGTTTAGTTTTTTGCAATTAATCAAAAAATTTATAAAATTCGCTATAAGAATGTTGTAAATCTAACACCAAAGCATTGGCTTTGTTAGTATCGGTTTCTAAATTTAGTGATTTTACCAAAATCATATGCGGATGTAACCATTTGTGCAATTCTTCATGTGCTTGGCCCGTCATGGTACAACTTTTAATTAATTGATTGTTTTGTTGCTTAACCTGATCTGCCAAAGCCTTAAAATCGGTTTGTCCTTCTTGAATAAAAGCATTTACCAAAGCTTCTCCTTGAGATACAAAAGGTTTCATTTCAGGGTTTACAGCCCATTTTTCGCCTTTGTTAAGTTCCAATCCGTTCGGATTAGTTTGGGGTTGGTTTACTATTTTTGTTGTTAATTCATCAACTTCTACTAGCTCGTTTTTCTGATTGCAACTGATGCAAAATCCAACACAGATACTTAAATAAATTATTTTTTTTATCATAATTTTTACAGCTTAGTTTAAAGAATAACTTACATATAATAAAGAAATAATGCTGTATTTATTGCTTTTACTTGCATTTTTTATTCAACTTAAAATACTTTTTGGGTAAATGATTAATTTCAGACTTTTTCTTCCCGAATTATTTTTTTATAAAAAAAGGTTAATTAAATTAGTAACTTCATAATGTAATTTATTTTTTTAAGTCAAATACATAAATAATAAAAACACAATTAACTAACTAACAAAAACAAGAATGAGTTATTACCAAATTGAAAATTTAGAAGAATATTTTAAACATTATAAAAAATCGATTCGCGAACCTAAAAAGTTTTGGGGTAAAATTGCTGAAGAAAACTTTACTTGGTACCAAAATTGGGATAAAGTTTTAGAAGGAGATTTATTTCAGGCCAATGTAAAATGGTTTAGCAATGCAAAGTTAAATATTGTAAAAAATTGTTTAGATCGTCATTTAAGTAAACGTGGTAACAAAAACGCAATCATTTTTGAACCCAATAATCCGGACGAACCAAGTCAATTTATTACATACAACGAGCTTTACGAACGTGTTTGTAAAATGGCAAACGTTTTACTAGAACAAGGCGTTAAAAAAGGAGATCGTGTTTGCATTTATTTACCAATGATTCCGGAATTAACCATTTCTATCTTAGCTTGTGCGCGTATTGGTGCCATTCATTCGGTAATTTTTGCTGGTTTTTCTGCATCAGCTTTAGCTTCACGTATTGAAGATTGCGGAGCAAAGCTTGTAATTACTTCAGACGGAGCGTTTCGCGGAAATAAAGTTTTAGATTTAAAAGCAATTGTTGACGAAGCTTTAACGCAAACGCCAGAAGTTGCTAAAGTTTTACTTGTAAAACGTACCAATAACAAAATTAACATTGTACCAAATCGTGATTTATGGGTTGATGATTTGCTAGCAGCCGCATCATCAAACAGCGTGGCCGAAGTTATGGATGCCGAAGATCCATTGTTTATTTTATATACTTCTGGTTCTACCGGAAAGCCAAAAGGCATGTTACATACAACAGCTGGATATATGGTTTATGTAGGCTACACGTTTAAAAATTTATTTAATTATAAAGAAGATGATATTTTTTGGTGTACTGCCGATATTGGCTGGATTACCGGACATTCGTACAATTTATACGGCCCGTTATTAAACGGAGCAACAACGGTTATTTTTGAAGGCGTACCATCGTACCCAGATTTTGGTAGGTTTTGGCAAGTTATTGAAAAACATAAAATTACCCAATTTTATACCGCACCAACAGCCATTCGTGCCTTAGCAAAAGAAAATTTAAGTTTTGTAGATAATCACGACTTAAGTTCTTTACGCGTTTTAGGTTCGGTTGGAGAACCAATTAATGAAGAAGCTTGGCACTGGTACAACAACCACGTAGGACAAAAAAAATGTCCAATTATTGATACATGGTGGCAAACCGAAACCGGTGGTGTTTTAATTTCTGCTTTACCATTTATTACGCCAACCAAACCAACCTATGCAAGTTTACCTTTACCAGGGGTTTTACCGGTTTTAATGGATGATAAAAGAAATGAGATTGATGACAACCAAGTTGTAGGTAATTTATGTATTAAACAACCATGGCCGGGCATGGCTAGAACCATTTGGGGCGATCACCAACGTTTTATTGATACGTATTTTACTGCTTTTCCAGGTAAATATTTTACTGGAGATGGTGCTTTACGTGATGAAGTTGGTTATTATAGAATTACAGGCCGTGTAGATGATGTTGTAATTGTTTCTGGTCATAATTTAGGAACAGCTCCGATAGAAGATGCAATTAACGAGCATCCGGCGGTTGCAGAATCTGCTATTGTTGGTTATCCGCACGATGTAAAAGGAAATGGATTGTACGGTTTTGTTACTTTAAAAGAAATTGGAGAATACCGCGATCGTAACAACTTAATTAAAGAAATTAACGAACAAATTGCAACCAGCATCGGACCAATTGCAAAATTAGATAAAATTCAGTTTGTTGAAGGTTTACCTAAAACCAGATCGGGTAAAATTATGCGACGCATTTTACGTAAAATTGCCGAAGGAGATTTTTCTAATTTTGGAGATACATCAACCTTATTAGATCCAGAAATTGTTGATAAAATTAAAGACGGTAAAATCTAAATAAAAAAAATCCCAAACATTGTTTGGGATTTTTTTTATTTTTTAAACGCTGTACCAAGTAATTAAATAAATAGCTAATAGCGCTAAAACAATTCCAACTGCGTTTATTTTATTTATTTTTTCTTTAAAAATAAAATAACCTACAATGGTTGATAAAATAATAACTCCCAAATTCATTGTGACAAAAACAATAGTAGGATTATCTTTTAAAACCTGATGTGCTTTTATGTAGGTATAAATATTACCAAAATTTAAAGTTCCTAATAAAAGCCCCCATTTTATAGTATTTAAATTATAAACAACTTTCGGTTTTTTAAGCAAAGCAATTACAGAACTAATTATAAAAGCTAAAGTAAAAATAAATAATAGGGAAGAGGTGTACGAAATGTTTTGAATTAAAGCAATTTGTTTAAACAAAACATCAACCAAACCATAGCCTAATAACACCAAAATAGGCATAAAATAAAACGATGTGTTTTTTGTAATACCTTTTTTGTATAAAATTAAAAATATCGCTAAAAATCCAAGCGCTAACCCAACTATTTTAGATTGATTTAAAACCTGATTCCAAACAAATACCGAAACCAAAATAGGAATAAGTAATGAAAAACGTTGTGCAATATCGGTTTTAATAATACCAACCTGTAAAATTGATTTATTTAATATTAAAAATAAAGTTGGTAATAAAATACCTAATAATGCATAAATAGGTAAATTATCGGCATAGGTTTGTATGGTGTAATAGTTGCTATCAAACAAAAAATAGCAATAAACAATCGCTAATAAATAATTAAAATGAATGATTGAAAAAACAGAAACATTACTATTTTTAGCCCATTTAAACAAAGCTGCAACGCTAACGCTACAAAAAATACTGATAAGTAAATAATACATTTTTAAAAGAGTATTTTAGAAAACGCTTCTGGTGCATTGCTTACATTGGTTGTCCAACTTGATGCAGCATCTTCATCAGCTCCGTCAGAAATAAATTTTAAACATAAAAAATCAATTTCATATTGCTTGGCTACTAATGCTAGGGCGTAAGCTTCCATATCAACAACAGTAAACGGTTTGTTTATTAAATTGGTTTCAAAATTATCGCCTGTGCCACAAATTCCTTGCTCTAAATTAGGTAATTTAATCCCATAATCTAAAATTACAGGTTGATTGGTTAGTGGCGTTTGATACAATTCAAAACCTAATCCGGTAACATCCATATCGCGTTGAATAAATTGCGTACAATTAACAATGGCATATTTTACAAAAGTTGTACTTCCGGCCGTACCTAAATTAATTATAAGTTTAGGTTGATATTTTTGAATGGCTTGAATTACTTTTAAAGTTGCGTTTATTTTACCAATTCCGGTAAATACAAGGTTATAATCATTAAAAAAAGTTCCTGCTTCAGATTCTAAAGCAAAAACAAATAAAATTTCGTTTTTTTCGTATTTTACTGCGTTTATAATCATGGTATAAAATAAAAAAACCGATGAAAAAATCATCGGTTGTTATGCGGAGAAAGAGGGATTCGAACCCCCGGACCTGTTACAGTCAATAGTTTTCAAGACTACCGCAATCGACCACTCTGCCATTTCTCCTTACTTGTAATCGGATGCAAATATAAAACTTTTTTTTAAAATAAAAATTAATTATTCGTAATTACTTTTGGGCTGCTATATTCGCTATTTAAAATTAAAGATAAATCACCGTGTAACTGATTTAAAAAATCGGTAATTAGCTTAATATGACCATTAATTTCTTTAACTACTTCAGCATACGATTTTAGCTCGTAAACATATAAAATTTGAGCTAAATCTTTCTGAATGTTAAGTTTATATTTCTGTGCGAATTCGCTCAAAATATCTTTAATTACCGGTGCATGATCAGAATTGATATAAAAAAATGTTTCGCTTAACTGAATTTTATCTTGTAAATGCGACGGAATATTTTCAGACATTATGTTTACAATACAATCAATAACCGATTTATAGTTTTTAATGGATTTGGATATCAGGCTCTTTTTTTTAAGCCAATCTGTCGATTCTAAGGTTTCAAAATCATCTATTTTTTCTTCAATAAACGAATCTGTTGCGGGAACAATACTCAAAGTTAAGTTGTAATTTTTCATAAGGAATAAAGATTAGATTTTAGGACTCTACAATTTAATTAATTTAATGTTAAAAACAAGAGATTAATTTGAAAAAAACTTATATTTAAGCTCAGCAATTATATTTAATTGAATAATCCCTAAATCTGATGAAAAGAAATTTTATCCTATCTGTTGCAGTATTCGCATTATTTCAGCTTCAAGCCCAAGCTCAAATATTAATTCCACAATCTAGTTCACGCGCTAATAATGAACAAGTTATTGGTTTAACTAAGGTAAAGGTTGATTATGCCCGTCCAAGCATTAAAGGCCGAACCGTTTATGGCGAATTGGTTCCTTACGGAAAAATGTGGAGAACCGGAGCGAATGAAAATACAGTAATTCATTTTTCTACCGATGTACTTTTTGGTGAAGTTCCGGTAAAAAAAGGCAGTTACGCATTATATACATTACCTAAAGCAGATAATTGGGAATTTATTTTATATAAAGATACAAACAATTGGGGGTTACCAGAAAAATGGGATGAAGCCAAAGTTGCAGCCGCGCAACTGCTAAACCAGAAAGCCTTTCTAGAACAGTAGAAAATTTTACAATTGATTTTAATCATATTGATACCAATGGCGCTTCGTTAGAATTAGCTTGGGAAAAAACGATTGTTGCACTAAAAATTTTAGTTCCAACAAATGAAATTGCTATGAAAAGCATAGAAACAACCTTAGCTGGCCCAAATGCAACCGATTATTACGAATCAGCTCAGTACATTTACCAAGCTAATGGCGATTTAAACAAAGCGTTAATATGGGTAAATACAGCTATTGATATGAGCCATAAAGCAAACGAAACTCCGTTTTGGTACTATCGTTTAAAAGCTTTAATACAAGCTAAATTAGGAGATTATCGTGGTGCAGTTGATGCGGCAAACAAATCATTAACAGGTGCAGAAAAAGCAAATAATGCCGAATACATAAAATCTAATACAGATTCTATTAAAGAATGGAGTAAAAAGATATAAAGAAAAAGGAGTTCAAATAGAACTCCTTTTTTATTTAAAATGGTAAATCATTATCATCATTATCCGCATTTGCCTGCGATTCGTTTTGTGGCGCAACCTGATTGTGATTGGTTTCTGTATTTCTTTGTGAATTGGAGTTGGCACTATCTACAAACTCAATTTCACGAACATTACAAATCGGAATTGCAACAGCTTGTCCATCTTTTACATAAGCTTCAGCACCTGCTTTTCCTGTAACCAATAACTTAGTTCCTTTTTTTATATAAGCAGCTAAATTGGGTGATGTGGTATAACGCGTACATCTAAACCATTCGGTGCGCGATTGCTTTACGCCATTAGTATCTTTCCAGCTTTCGGTAACAGCTAAATTAAAACGAATGGCATATCTATTATTTTCAAATTGATGCGTTTCGGCATCGTTTCCTACATTTCCTAACAGAATTAACTGATTCATAAGCTCGAGTATTTTTGGTTTATTTAAAGATACAAAAATTAATACACGGCTTTTAAATTGTTAATAAAATAATTTTCAGGCGAATACGTATATTGCGTTAGTTCAGAAACTAATTCTTTTTTAGGAACATAATCTTTATGCTCGGTTCCGTAATTAATACGAATCATCGCAATAGGCGATTCATACAAATCTTCAAAGTTATTTTTAGCAAATAAAAAATAGTTTGATAAAACGCGCGTATTTAAATGCGTATCCGGATTTACTAACAATTGGCTACAAACATCGTTGGTAGAAATTAACGAAACTATTTTCCCATTTAACAGCTGAATAAAAACTTTAGCATTTTTATCGATGCATTTAGCCGGAATAAAATCGCTATTTGCTTCAATCAATTGCATGTATAAATACAAAACACCACTATCGTTAACCATAGAAAAATTTAGGATTTCTTTGCGGTTGCCAAATATTTTTTCATCCATAATGTATTCTACCGTTTTCTTTACATCAATAGAATCGTTTTTTTCGTGAAAATCAATTTGAGCTTCTTTAAACTTTTCTTGAGCTATGGATTGAAAACCTACAAAAAGTAGAAATAATAAGGCTATTTTTTTCATAATTAAATTTTAGAGCAAATAAGTATTGTTTTTTGTTGATTGCTGGTTGTGGTTGCAAAAGCATAAACCGAACCGCCGTCAGCTATTTTATATTTTTTTCTTAACTCTTCTACCGAAACCGGAAAGTTACGGGTAGTAAGATTCATTTTTTTATTTTTTAAATATTCATTCGCGTTTATCTTCGTAAATTCAAAGCTGTTCTCAACTTTAAAACTTCGTCCCGGAAAATCTGTTACCAAATGATCTGACGTGTACAAATGCGAATGTGCGTGTAATTTAGTTAATTTATATGTATTTGCAATAGCATGAAATAAGCCCGATTTCATTATAGCAGCGTTAGGTTCGTAAACAAATTGTTTAGGTATGCTGTAAACAACTTCAGCATCATCTTGTAAAAGATGCGTAAAAACCTGATTGCCAGATTTACTAATATTTACGGTTTGTACCTCAATAGCGCCATCAAAATTAAGCTCAAGTTCTAATAAAAATTCTTTTACTTCATTTTCTAAAGCAATAATATGTACTTTTTTAACAAACTTTAGTTCAGAAATGGCTAAAGAAATATCTAAAATAGGGGAGTTTTTAATTAAAATAGAATTTGAAAACGTAAAATAATAATCTAAAAGTTCTGGCACGTTTGGCAAGCAATCTTTTAGCATAAAAACTTTACCTTTTATATCGTTTCTGCGCGAAGGATCAACATAAATCCAATCAAAAGTTTCGTTTAAATCTTTTAAAATTTCAGTTGAATCTCCGGTTTTGCAAACCACATGATCTAACCCAAATTCTTTACAATTATGCGCTACAATTTGCGAAAGTTTTTCATTCATTTCACAATGCACCACGCGTTTAAAATATTTTGCAAAATAAAATACATCAACCCCGAAACCGCCCGTTAAATCAATTAACGAATTACCCGAAATAAGTTGTGCTTTATATGCTGCAGTTGCTTCTGACGAAGTTTGCTCGACAGATAATTTACTTGGATAAACAATGGATTGAGCAGCAAACCAAGTAGGTAATTTAGTTTTGCTTTTTTGCTTGGCAACAATCTGATTTAAAACATCGGCCCAAACCAAATCTGGAAACGGATTTTTTGTTAAGGCCAGCTCTGTAATTTGTGCGGTTAGATTTTGGTTTATAAACTTTTGCACCTCGGGGTTTAACAAACGTAAAGGCATTATTTTTTAATTAAATTGGTTAATTGAAACAACATAATGGCTGTTGCCTGAATTACGTTCATGCTGCTGTTTTTACCATACATTTCAATATGTACTTTTTGATTGGCTAAATCTAATAACGATTGCTGAATGCCATTAACTTCGCTACCAATTAATAAATAAATGGGTTGGTTGGTGACTTGTAATTCGGTAAGCAGAATACTATCGTCTGTTATTTCTAAAGCAAGTACCTGTGCCTGATTTTGTTGAATTAATTCGCACACAATCTGTGTGTCTTCAACTAATTCAAAAGGTACAATTCGGTGCGTACTTCTTGATGTTTTATTTATTTTTCGATCAACAAATGGAATGTTTTTTCCGAGTAAAATTATTTTTTCTACGCCATAAGCTTCCGCGATTCGAAACAATGATCCGATATTTTCCTGAAAATACAAATGATCAGAAATAATGGTAATAGGAAAGTTTTGGTGATTAAATTGCGTTTGATTATGTGTTAATTGTTCAGACATATTTAATTGCTAAAAGCGTAATTTATAATATTGGCACCCATTTGCAGCGCAGTTTTACGTACGTTTTCAGGATTGTTATGAATTTCTGGGTTTTCCCAGCCGTCACCCAAATCGGTTTCGTAGGTGTACAAAAGTACAATTCTATTTTTAATTATGATAGCAAATGCTTGGGCAGGTTTGCCATCATGCTCATGAATTTTAGGTAAACCGTTTGGAAACGAAAAGGGCGCTTGAAAAATAGGATGGTTTTTACCCAATTCAACCAACGGTTGATTGGGAAATATTTTGGCAATTTCATTACGAATGTAAACATCCATACCGTAATTATCATCAATATGTAAAAAACCTCCATTTTCTAAATACTTACGTAAATTTTTCATATCTGCATCAGAAAAAGAAACATTTCCATGCCCTGTCATATGCACAAATGGATATGAAAATAGGGCAGTGCTATTTGCCTCAACCGTTGGAATATTTTTTTCAATACGCGTATTAATTTGCGCATTACAAAACTGCACTAAATTAGGTAACGAAGTTGGATTAGCATACCAATCGCCACCGCCATTGTATTTTAACAAAGCAATTTGCTGTGAAAATGCAGTTATAGCTAACATAAAATGCAAGAAAAATAAGGCAAACCTCATAACTATTTTTTTTATAAATATAAAAAAAGGCGAGAAACAACTCGCCTAATTCTTGGTTTATTTTTGATAACTAAATTCTAACGGATTAGAAATGTTTTTTGCTTTATTTTCTGCTTCTTGTGCACGTAATTCTACACGTCTAATTTTTCCGGAAATAGTTTTAGGTAATTCGGTTACAAATTCGATAACGGGGCATTTTATAAGGTGCCAAATGTTCGCGTGAATACGTAAACAATTGATTAGCTAGTTCCTGGTTGGGTTCATACTTTTTATGCGTAGAAAGTACAACAAAAGCTTTAACCTCAAATCCTTTAACCGGATGCGGGGTACCAACAACGGCAGATTCTAGCACGCAATCGTGTTCTAATAAAACCGATTCAACTTCAAACGGACCAATGCGATAATCTGATGCTTTAATTACATCATCATCGCGCCCAATAAACCAAATATATCCATCAGCATCACGATATGCTTTATCTCCGGTATAATATAAGCCGTGTTTAAAAGCTTGTGCTTCACGTTCTTTATCAAACAAATATCCTTTAAAAATGCCGTTAATAGGTTTATCACCATTCATTTTAATACAAATATTTCCTTCTTCGTTATCAGGTAAAATAACACCATTTTCATCAGCAATAACTACATCGTATAAAAACAAAGGTTTACCCATTGATCCGTATTTTAAAGGCGCACCAATTAAATTACCTATAATACAGGTAGATTCGGTTTGTCCAAATCCGTCTCGAATCGTAATTCCGGTTCCTTTTTTCCATTCCTCAATAATTTCAGGATTTAAAGGCTCGCCAGCTGCTACGCATTGTTGCAATGAAAATTGATATTGTTTTAAATCTTCTTGAATAAACAAACGTAAAACGGTTGGTGGCGCACATAAAGTTGTTATTTTATGCTTTTCGATTAATTTTAAGGTAGTTGCTGCATCAAAACGATTTAAGGTATGATATGCAAAAATGGTTGCGCCCATATTCCAAGGAGCAAAAAAACTACTCCAAGCAAATTTAGCCCAACCGGGTTGCGATATGTTATAATGAATATCAGAATTATTTAATCCAATCCACGCTGTGGTGGTTAAATGCCCTAAAGTTAAACTTTGATGTGTATGACAAACAATTTTAGGTAATCCGGTTGTGCCCGAGGTGAAAAATAAAAATAATGTATCATCTGGATTGTTAGCTGCGCCAGATGCATTAGTTGATTCTTTTTCGATATCTGCTAACGAATACCAACCAGGGCAAGTACCTTCGGCAATGATTTTAACAGGAATTTGTTTTCCTAAAATTTGTTCTGCCTCTTCAGTTTTAAATGCGTTTTCCTGATCTGCAAAAACAATCTTTGGAAACGTTTTCTCGAATCGGTAAACCAAGTCTTTTGTTCCTAGAATAGATGCTGCAGGAATCATCTGAAAACCACCTTTAATATTTGCTAAAATAGCAACCCAACTTATGGGCTGTAACATTATTTGGGTTAAAACAACATCACCTTTTTTAATGCCTTTATTGGCTAAAAAGTTAAGTAATTGATTGGTCCAACTGGCTAATTGTAAAAAAGAATATTCTTTTACATCGGTTCCGTCAGTCCATAATAAGGCCGTTTTATTTGGATGATTTTGGGTATGAATTCCTTCAAAAACATCTACAACCCAATTCATTTTATTCGGTTTTGTTAACTTATAATTTTGTAACGCGGAGTATTGTTTGTCTGCTAGCAGTTTGGTAACTTCTGTAAATAACGTTTTCATATTTATTTAATGTTTTCTGAGATTGTTGTTTACACAAGTTAAACAATTTGTATGGGAACTTATTCAATATCAACTATTTTTACGAAAATTTAAGTTGATTAATAAAAAACATATTTTTAAATGCAGTTAAAGCAAATTTTAGTTTATATTTAATATTTAAAATTCAATCATGCGCGTATCAAATATATTTTTAACGGTAGATATTGTTTTATTTAAAAAGCAAAATACAGCTACAAAAGTTTTATTAATTAAACGTAAAAACGAACCTTTTAAAGATTGCTGGGCATTACCTGGTGGATTTGTTGATCAGGATGAAGATTTACATGCAGCAGCTTTACGTGAGTTAGAAGAAGAAACCAGTATAAAACTAACTGCATTAAAGCAATTAGGTGCTTTTGGAACGCCAAAACGAGATCCGCGCAGCCATGTAGTAAGCGTTGCTTATTTTGCGTATGTTGCTACAGATACAACCGCGGTTGCTCAAGATGATGCTAAAGATGTAGCTTGGTTTGATTTAGAAAATTTACCCGAAATTGCTTTTGATCATGCCGATATTTTAAAATTAGCTTGCAGCCGATATTTATAAACAAAAAGGAGAACTTAAAGTTCTCCTTTTCTTGATGTATTGATTTATCGTTAAACATTGTATTTATTGAAAAACATCAATAAATATAGGATGTTAAGTGATTTTTAAACAGTTTGTTTTTGCAATAAATATCACTAAATAACATTAGATATTAATTCACCGTACAATAATCATACAAATTGTTTGTAATTTGTATTTTTGTATAAACAACAATATTTATGGCTACGGTTAACTTCTTATATCGATCTAAGTTAGATTCGGCTAATCTTACTGCACGCTTACTATTCAGGCACGAAGGTAAGGATTATACTTTTGATGCTTTAATTAGAAAAAAAGTCACTTTAGAATTTTGGAAAAAACGAAACAAAAAAATTAGAGATGTAAACTTTAATAATCTTCAAAATGAAATAAACAATGAACTAAGTGAGGTTAGAACTCATGTTTTAAAAGAATTCGATAGTGTTTTTTATTCTAATCAAGAATTGCTGACAAGTATTATTAACAAACAGTGGTTGATAAATGTTGTATCATCATACTATAGTGTAGGCTCAAACCTTAATGATAAGCTAGTGCCAAATAGAGTTGTCGATTTTTTTGATTATTTAAGAGAAACAAGGAAAGATGAATTGGCTCCCAGGTCTCTTATTAAATATACTACTTACAAAAAAATTGTTGAGAGATTTGAAATTGAAACTGACAAAATAATTTTACTTAAAGACCTTGGTAATAACCTCAAGTTTGAGCTAGTTGATTATATGAAGAAAGAGAAATATTCTGTCTCATCTATAAAATCAACAATAAAGTATTTACGAGTTATATGGGGGCTGGCTAATAAATTAGGTATTGAGACAAATAAACTTTTTGATCCGCTAAAAATGGAGAAAGACCCAGAGTTCAAAATATACTTAACTTTAGATGATTTAGCAAAAATAGAGCAAATGGGCAATACTGATCTCATTGATGCTCGGGACTGGCTAATAATAAGTTGTTATACTGGCCAAAGGATATCTGACTTCATGAGATTTGAATCTAGTATGATTAGAGTTGAAAATGATGTAAAGTATATTGAGTTTTCTCAGCAAAAAACATCTAAGAAAATGACACTCCCGTTACATCCAAAAGTTATTGAAATACTAGATAGGAGAAAAGGAGAGTTCCCTAAGAAAATACCAGAAAATAGATACAATGAAGAAATAAAAACGATCTGCAGAATTGCAGGCTTAGAGGATTTGATTATGGGTAAAAAATTCATGCCTTTCGGTGAAAGTCAAAGAAGATATGAAGGTGAATATCCAAAATGGGAATTGGTATCTTCACATATTGGTAGACGGTCATTTGCAACAAACTTTTATGGTAAAATACCAACTACATATTTGATTTACGCAACTGGACATGGAACAGAAGCACAATTCTTAAACTACATTGGGAAAAGTAACAAGGATCTTGCTAAAGAACTATTTAACTATTTTAAATAGAAAAGGAAGCTGTATTAGCTTCCTTTCTTATTTTTTATAAAACATATTATCTTCTATTCCGAAAATGTAATTAGCATTAACTTTATATAAATCGCAAGTTTTCTGAATCTGTACGGTTGTGAAATGATTAATGCCTTTTAAAATTTTGTAATAAGTTTCTGGAGTCATGTCTATACTTAAACAAAACCACCTTTTATTTTTAACTTTTTTTTGAGCAATTAAATACTCAATTACTTCAATCATACGTTTATCGCAATCGTACATTAAGAAAATTATTTATATTGATTCTAAATAATATTTGTATATTTGTTTGTAAACCTAAAATCCTTTGAATTATGTCTATAAGCGAATCAAATCAATCAGCACCAATAGCAAGGCATGATATTATTAGTGAAGATGCTTTAAATTGGAGTGACGAGTATTCTAAAAAAATTAAAAAAGCAATAAAGCTTAACAATCAGTTTTTGAAATCACTAAAACAAATAAGAAAAGAGCTAAGTAAATCAGCTTAGTAAAAAAAACTTTTGTTTTTCTTTAATGTATTTACCTATAAATCCTGAATCAGCAATACTTTTTGCTTGTTCAGGATGTTTAGTGTTTAAAAAATCAATGCATTTATCTAACGATGTCTCAGAAAGCTCTTCTATTTTTTTAGATTTATTTAGTTGATCTTGTAGTTTATTACCAGTAACCTTAATTTTAAAATCAAATACTTCGTCAATAATTTTTGATATTTCTTTTTCTAATTCTCTCATAATTAATATACATCACTTAATAATACTCAAACTCAACAACATTTTCTCCGTATTGTGATTTCTCAACTTGTTTTATTGGGAAGCTTTGTGCATTGTTCGTCAGAAATAAGGTTGTTTTAGTTATTGTTCGATGGTTAAATCTTTATAGTTTATTGTGCCGTCTTTCATAACAATAGTAACTGAGAAGTTCGAGCGAATCATTGCTCCAAAGCTATTTTGACTGTCAACCCATGAATTTACCTTGTACTCTCCATCTCCTATATAGCTAACATGACTGTATTTTTCATTTCTTCCTGGAAATTCAGCTGTTGCAGGGGATTTTAATTTACTTTTTACAGCATCTTCAGCGTATCTATATGCTTGAAATGAATCGGAATAAGAATTTGTAGAAGTATTGGATGTATCTTTGGTAGAAACCTCAATTACATAGCCAATAAATATTAGTACTAATATTGCAAGTCCCCAACCTAAGCAACCGCTATTTTTTTTAATCTTAACTCCACAACTTGGGCAGTTTTTAGCCTTGCTACTTACTTCATTATTACATTCTTTACATTTTATTAATGCCATAATATATAAATTGCTTAATCAGTTAAATATTTACAAATGCTTACGCTGAATTTTTCCTTTAATAACAAATAATCTTAGAATATCTTTTTTATTTATTACGGTATCTCCTTTATAATTTGGATTTGAAGAACGTAAAATAACTTTAGATTCATCTTCGTGCTGAAACAAAAGCTTGGCAGCTCTAATATCGTTAGCGTTAGAATTTGTTACAACAAAATAGGCTTCGCCCCAAAAAATAACATCTAAGTTAAAAACCTGCTTAATGGCTATTATTTCTCCAGAACAAAAAGCTGGGTACATACTATCTCCAAATATAGGCACATAAGCCGTACAGTCATTAAAATGTTCGTAATTAATATAAAAGGTAGGCACTTCTTTAAAATCACTAAAACTCGATGTTATACTTGCTGTAGCTTCAATATCTTCATAATATGGTACGCCTGGAGTTGGGGTGTTTTCTTTTTTTGCAACAACTTCGTTATTCACAATATTGTTATTTATAAATTCACGCAACATATTTTCTTTAGATGCTGGAATAACTTCTCCTTTTTCCCAATTAGATATTGTATTGTGTGAAACACCAAGAATAATAGCTAACTCCTTCTGTGTTAAGCCTAATTCTTTCCTTTTATTTCTTATTTCTGTTCCAATCATAATTTAGAATAATTATAAATTACATAATATTTGTAATATTGTGAATTCAATGTTTGTTTTTCATAATATTGTGAATTACATTTGTATCACAATGTAACAGAATGATACACAAATATTGATTGTAAAATCAAAGTTACATTTTTTAAAAACACGCTCATTGACATATTGGATAATTTAGAAACGGTATAAATAAGCCGAGGGTAGTTATACCTCCTGAGGATCGGCTGAAAGGGGAAAAATAACAGCCTTTGCAAAGAAATGGTAAACGGAGCGATACCGACAAAGGCTCTATAATCACTAATAAATTTGGTTAAGATCATGAATAAAAACAATGAAATCAGGGTAGTAACTATAAAGGGCTTATGTGATATTCTAAAATGCAACAGAGTAGATTATTACAGAAAGTACAAAGATAGATTACAAAGATACCCAACAGGAACTAGGTATGTTTATTTTTTAGAAGAAGATGTATTGAATCTTAAAAAAGAGATTGAATCAGTAAATCTAAAAGTAGTATGCTAATGGATTTCCTTTTACTAGCAAGTTTATTTGGGCTTGTAATTATTGGATTAGCACTTTTTTTTAAATGGCTAATAAAGAAGGTTAATTGGTTGAATCGAAAATTTAACCAATAAAAAAGCCAGTGCTCGAACACTGACTTTAATAAAGTATAACACAATTAAAAAAATAATTATGTCAAAATTCTCTAAGACAAAGGTACTAAACTATTCTTCAAAAAACCTACTGGTTAATATCATTATAAAAGAGATTGATAAAAGAATAGAAAAAGGAGGTTCGGTTATCGAACAAATATTAATCGCTAAACAACTTGATTTGCCGGCTTGTCATCTTATTGCGCAACGAGTTTTAGAAAATCAAAAAAACTAAAGATTATGAAAACATTTATAATTATCGGTAAAGTGCAAGGCGTATTTGTCGAATACACAAAACAAGCAGTAAGTGAACCGGCAGCCAAAATGATTGCTAAACAATTAGGTTTGAAATCAGTAAGAGTAAAGGAGGTAAGTAATGATTAACGCATTTATAGAATACTTAAAAAACAGAAATGTTTTTGAGGGTAGAGTTGGGAATTTTAATTCCTTCTACACCGAAATACTTTTTCAGGATCATTACTTCCAACTGGACTTTGACTTCATAAAAAACAAGGTTAAAGTAGCTGTTTGGGTAGAAATTGACGATGAAGATTTTATACAGGTTGGTTTAGATAAAAAAGAAATGAGTAATCTAATCAATTACTTAGAAAACCTACAGCCTAAAAAAGAAGAAGAACCAATAAAAGATTTATATAGCTATTACGGCGTACAACCTCAAAACTTTATATAATTATGACTAATCAAGTAACTACACAACAACAAAATAAACCTATCACAGTGAAAGGTTTATTCAACGCGGAATCAACTAAAAAGAGATTCGAAGAATTATTAGGTAAAAAAGCACAAGGATTTATTTCGAGTGTTATTCAGATAACAAATAATAACAAGCTACTTGCAAACGCAAATCCAACAACAATATTAAACTCTGCAGTAATGGCTGCTGCTTTAGACTTACCTATAAATCAAAACTTGGGATTTGCTTGGATTATTCCTTTTAAAGGAGAAGCTCAATTCCAAATGGGATGGAAGGGCTATATACAATTAGCTATTAGAACCGGTCAGTATAAATCAATAAATGTAATTGAAGTTTACGAGAATCAATACAAGAAATGGAATGCTTTAACCGAAGAATTGGATGCAGATTTCGATATTGATGGGGCTGGAGAGGTAATTGGTTATGTGGCTTATTTTAAGTTAATAACTGGATTTGAGAAAACAATCTATTGGAGTAAAGATAAAGTGAAAAAACACGCTTCAAAATATTCTCAAACCTACGGCAAAAAAACTTCTCAAGGTAAGTTGATGCATTCTCCATGGAATGATGCAGACCAGTTTGACGAAATGGCAAAGAAAACATTAGTTAAGCAACTTATCTCAAAGTGGGGTATCATGAGTATTGAGCTAAATAAGGCCGTTGAATCCGATCAGGCTGTTATTGAGGATGATGGAAACTACAAATATGTAGATAATGAAACGGTTGATATTCAGGTAAACGAAGAAGTTTCAAGAGCTTTAGAATTTATGAATAATATAAATACAGCTGAAGATTTAAAAAGCTTTAAAGAAAGTATTTCACAAGATTTATTTGTTCAAATTGAGTCAGATATCACTGAAAAAGAAAATCAATTATTGTTTAACCAAGCAACTGCTGAATAATGAATTTCAATAACTACTTATTCAGGTGCTCAAGTTTGGGTAGGATAATGGTGGGGATTAACCCACCACTTACCTCAAACCAAGAAGCTGAACTACAACGGCTTTCTGAAAAGCACCAATCAGGTAAATTGACTGAAAAGCAGATAATCACATTGGGCGATTTACTAAACAAAAAATCAAACCCAAGGGATTTGACTATCGGAGTTAAGAATTATCTGCAAGAACTTCACGTAGAAACTTTGTTTGCACGATCTAAACACATCACAAACAAAAACTGCGAAAAAGGTATTAATGTAGAAGAGCAGTCTTTAACGCTTTATACATTAAGCCAAAACAAATTTCTTCAAAAAAACAAAGAACGTTTTAATAATGATTTTATAACCGGAGAACCAGACAACAAGCAAGGGATTATCCGGGATATAAAATCAAGTTGGGATTTTTCAACTTTTCCTTTTCATGACATTGACCTAAAAAACAAAACTTACTATTGGCAAATGCAAGGTTACATGTGGCTTACTGGGCTAAAGAAAGCGGAAATAGCTTACTGCTTAGTTGATACGCCATTCAAGAATATTGATGATGAATTAAGACGTTTGGATTGGAAGTTTGAATTGTTTGATGGTGACGGAAATATCAATGAAGATCGTATTGAATTGGTTGTTGAAACGGTATCTAACTTAATCTACACTAAAAAAGGTTTAGATGAATACTGCAACCAATCACCAAACATCCGTATTGAATGGTTTACAGATTTTAAAGAGGTTGATTCTAAGTATAGAATTAAAATATTTGAGATTGACTACAACGAAGCTGATGTTGAGCTTATGAAAGTTCAAATTACAAAATGCAGAGAGTACATGAATGAACTGCAAAAATCTATTAATTAACATTTTTACAACCAAAAAACATGAAAAATATCGATTTTACTAAGCTAAAGCATAACGAGAATACTATTGAAAATCAAAAGCATTTTGATGCGAATCAACCCAAGTTTTCAAACCAATGCAAGATCGTCTACGATGCCCTTTTACGAGGAGAAAGATTAACTACTGCATATGCATTAATTCATTACGGAATAGGGGATTTAAGACGTAGAGTTAAAGATTTGAAAGACAACTTTAATATTCCTGTTGAAAGTAGAGAAATTAAAGGCCGGTTTAAAGAATATTACTTACCAATCAACACTAATTAATTATGAATCAAATACAGATCATACAAGTAACTCCTGAGCAGCTTAAACAAGTTGTTCAGGATGCTGTAAAAATCGAACTGGAGCAGTATTTAAAAAATCCGGAACCACAAAAAGAAGATGAATTGCTGACACGAGAAGAAACGGCAGAACTTTTAAAAGTGAGTTTGGCAACACTTGATCGTTGGTCCAAGAATGGTAAGATGCAGCCTTTAAAAATTCAGCATAAAGTGTACTTCAAGAAGTCTGATATAGAAAAGGCGTTGAAGCCTGTTTTAAGGTAGTTTGGAGGTTAGATATGAGCAAGGATAATACATTTTATTTTAGCCATGATTATAACGCAAGAAGCGATATAAAAATACGAAATTTAATACTTAAACATGGCGCATTGGGCTATGGTGTTTACTGGATGCTCATTGAGGATTTGTATAATAATACGAACGTATTACCATTGAATTACGACCTTATTGCGTTCGATTTACGAGTTGATAAAAACGTAATACAATCAATTATTAATGATTTTGATTTATTCATTATCGACGGCGATTATTTTGGCTCTTTAAGCGTGCAAAGAAGACTTGATGAACGTAATGAAAAATCTAGGAAGGCAAGAGAATCAATAGCTAAGCGTTGGGAAAAAACAAAAACAGATACGAACGTATTACGACCTCAAAACAATCGTAATACTATAAAGGAAAGTAAAGTAAAGGAAAGTAAAGTAAAGGAAATAAAAGAATCTACTACTGACGTAGTAGATAATACCGACGACGACTTTTCAAAAATTTCAAATTCAAAATCTTCTATTAAAAAAACAGAACCTGAAAAAAGAAAAAAAAGTTGCGCCAAAAAAAAGAAATGAAGATTTCGCTTTGGATACTAAAACAGATTTGCATTGGAAAGAACAAGTTTGCATGATTTACCAAATCAAGCTTCCAGAAGTTGATTCTCTTCTAGATCAATTTGTTTTGTTTTTAGCTGTTCAGCAAAAAGTTCACTCTTCCAAAAAAGAGTTTGTGAGCCATTTTAACAACTGGTCAAGAAAAGAAATCCAAAACAAAGTGAAAAACGCAACAAGGCCTACAACAACTTTTTCAATGAACAGATAAGCTATGGCAGAAAGCATAAAAGACATCATTCAAAAACCTGTCTCGAGAAAGCGATATGAGTTTTTAAAGCGGTTTAATAATTTAACCGAAGATGAAAAAACAGAAATAAGCCGTTTTGAGCAAGAAAACAAACCCAAACAAGTATTTACTCTAAAAGAAGTTAAAAGTCGCCCAAATGGCAAAATTCTAAACAAAGAAACGCTATGGAAAGCCTTTTTGAAAGAGTACTTTGAACAAAACAAAGTTAATTTCCAAAAAACGCATGATTCTGTTATAAATGTTTCTAGCGTTATGAAGTACTTTTTGCGTGATGAAACTTTTTTTGATTCACTGAATTTGGTAACGAGTTTTGATAAAGGCAAATTAACTCCAAGTTTTGACAAAGGCTTGCTAATCATCGGTAATTATGGCAATGGTAAATCTTCTATGTTAAGAGCATTGTCTGGCGCAATTAATAATATGTATTTACAAGCCTATAATGAGAATTGGCAGACACTTCCACAATGGCAAAGCGTAAGATTTTCTTATCACAATGTGCATGATGTTGTTACTGATTTTGAGTGCATTGATAACAATGAATCAAGAGCGAATTTTTACAAAAAATACTCAGGGTTTAGACATTGTTACGATGACATCAAAAAAGAAAAAATCGCATCGAATTTTGGTAAAACAAATTTGATGAAAGAGATCATTGAGAAACGCTACGATAACAAGGCAAAAACCTTTGCGATATGTAACTATGACGATGCTTTTCCAAACAATTTAGAACATGCAGTTTTAGAATTTGGTGCTAAATATGGGGGCCATGTTTTAGACAGGATATTTGAAATGTTTAACATCCTTGAATTCAAGGGCAAATCATTTAGAAAATGAGTGAAATTTTAGAACAAATTAAGGAGTCGAATTATGCAGTAACTATGGTAGTTGATGCTCCTGAAAAAGTTTTTAATCCTGAAAAACATTATATCAATGACAAAGGCTCTCTGTTTAAAATAAGTCATGAAATATTGGGGCTAAACGAATGGGAATTTGACATTTTCAAACGCTTGGTAAGATGTCGTAAAAAAGGGCAATTCAATCAAGATTTACAAAAAATGCGTAATACACTAGACTTGTATGAGCAGGAATATGAAGGAATTGAAAACACTAAAACTTCCCGATAGTAGCAATCGGTTAAACGAAATGAAAAACGCAGAAATAGAAAAATACGCGATTGAGTTTACAGAGTGGTTAATACTTAATTGCGACTTAAAAAGTCATGGTGTTTTTGCCTATCGAGGTGACGAGATGACACAGAAAGAGCTTGTTAAAATCTTTAATAAAACCAGAAAATAATTGAATCTAATTAACTACAAAAAACCATAAAAAAATGAAAAATTTTAAAAAATACTTGAGACAAACAGCGGTTATTTACGCTAGTGTATTTTTTGTTTGTACGCTTACATTTATTGTAATCGACTACCAAACTCCGAAGCACCCACTTTTATTTTTAAAATTAATTGTTACGGCAATAGTTGGGTGGGAGTGCTTTAAAAAACTTTGTAAAAACTAAAACTTCCCACTTGTAGTAAGTTAAAATCAAATAAATAACCATGTCAAGAGAAAAAAAGCCACTTGAAAACAAACGTACTGATGGCGGTTCTATTGGTACAATACAAGAAAAATACATTGAGCGATTAAACGCACTTTCTAACCTTGCCAAAGCTAAAGAAATTGAAGAAAGAAAAAAGATTAGCAAAGGTTATGTATGGATGCGAAATTCAGCAATAAGAACCACTAAACTTGTTATCCCAGAAAATAAAGATAAGGCAATTAAAGAAGGGTATTATGAATTGTAAAACAAGCAGATTGAGTAAAAAACAACATCAAGCTTTGTATGATAAAGTAATAGACTCATTTTTAACGCTTGAAGAAAACACAGTGCCTGCCTTGGCTAAAAAACACAAACTTCCAGAATCAAGAATTCATAAAATATTAGACCAATATTTTAGAGCAAAACAAAAATCTAACCAATAACCAAAAACTAAAAATGAATAGTGAAATTGTCAATGACCTTGTTGGTTTAAAAACCCAACTAAAAGAAATTTCAAACAAAGTTTCTAAGTCAAGCAAAAGCATTGAAGAAGCCCAAATAAGATTAAAACCTTTTTGCAGTCTTGAAATTGAAATCGAAAAAACTATTAAAAAAATAAAACAATAGTTAGCCTACTAAGGGCAAAATAAAATGTTTGTCAAAAACAACCTTCATAGGCATTGATCCTGATGTAACTAAATCAGGAGTAGCCTTAAAAAATGGTAAAGAGTTCGAGTTGTTTAACAAAACCTTCTTTGAGCTTTTCGAGTTCCTGAAACTTCAAAAACAAGAAGCTGAGATTATCAACAAAAAACTAATAGTTGTAATCGAATGTGGCTTCTTAAACAAATCCAACTGGCATAAAAAAGTAAATGGTTCTGCATCTATGAACTCTAAAATAGGAGAGAGAACAGGCGCCAATTTTGAAACTGCCAAGAAAATCTGTGAAATGTGCGAGTACCTGCAAATAGACTTTAGGCAAATAAGGCCAACAAAGTCTAAGGTAAATGCTGCCTTTTTTTCACAAATAACTGGATATAAAAAACGAAGTAATCAAGAACAACGAGATGCTTATATGCTGATCCACGGATTGTAAAAAATGGATCAGCTTTAAAAAAAAATTTATAAAAACAGCTTAATTATGGAAATATCAGGCAATATCCGACACATCGGACAAACAATAGCAGTGACACAATCATTCAATAAACGTGAATTAGTTGTTACCACGGAAGAACAATACCCGCAATCAATTTTAATTGAATTTCATCAAGACAAATGCAGCCTTTTAGATGGTTTAATTTTAGGAACAGCAGTTAAGGTTGGTATTAATTTACGAGGTCGTGAATGGGCCAATCCACAAGGCGAAACAAAGTATTTTAATACAATTGTTGGCTGGAGAGTTGAAAAGCTGAATAACCAATCAGCAGTTGATAATTATCAAGCTAGACCACAGCAAACAGTCCATGAGCAAGCAGCAATGGATTTGAATGGGGACACTAGTGATGACTTACCCTTTTAATCGATTAAACAAAATTAACAACTCACTTCAGCTCTTAGTTAAAACCTTTGAATTGGAGTGAGTTATTTTAAGCTGTATAGTAATAAAAAGAAAAAATATTACATTTTCTCCTTTCAAACCGCAATCGAAATAATATTATGTTGCAGAAAATATTTTTTCAACAATTTTAGAATTCTCAACAGTGCATAGTAAAAAGTTATAAGAAGAGCTTTTAGAAAGGGTTGTGACTTTGGAAACACCATTTTTTTCATCAATATTATAAAAAACATATCCAAGCTTATTAACCAAAGCCTCTATGCCTTTAGCAATTTCTTCGTTTAATATTTCAACAAGAATAGTTGGCATATTCTGCTCAATAGTTTCCATAGCTCCTTCAAAAACCTGAACTTCAAAAGTTTCAACATCAATTTTTATTAAATCAACTTTTGGGATATTATTGTTCTTAACAAATGTATCTAACCTTATTGTAGGCACAGCGCTTTCTATAATTTTATGATTAGATTTAGCTTTTTTGGGCTGAATTAAACTAGCGGTAGTACTATGAATACTGTCAAAATCATAAAATGTAGCTATTCCGTTCTTATTAGAGATAGCATTATTTGAAGCAACAATATTATAATTATTCCTTTTTATATTATCAGACAATTTTAAATTAATTCTATCAACAGGTTCAAAGGCATATACATTTGCCTTTTCATTGATACATTTTGCCAGAAGCGAATATACACCTGTATTAGCACCAATGTCAATAATATAATTAGAACTCCTAGCAAATTCAGACCAAATCTTCAAAGAGTTTTTTTCCCATTCTCCATAAATGCCAGTCCAAAAAATACATTTTTCAATATATGAGTCATTAAAGTTTCTCAATAAAAAACTTTTGTTAGGCTCAACCTGAACTTTAAACACACCTTCAAAATATAGGTTTCTATAGATACGTTTATTAAAATTAAAAAGGAAATTTAACAAAAAACAAATACTTTTCTTAAATGGTAGTTTTTTGTAAATGTATAATATTGGTTTTTTCATACTTTATATTGTTCTAATCATAGAAATCAAAAGTACTCAATTTTAACATATATCTAATAAAATGTTAAAAAAAATCTATAATCAAGCTTATGTATTAGTTAAATTGAGTAATATAAGATTGCGTATTTAACACACATAGATATCATATAGCTAAGTGAACAAAATATATAAAACGATAAATAAACTCAGAATAAACAAATTTTGCGTTTATTAGAAATTAAAAAATAGTTTCTGAGTTATCTGATATGTGATTGAGTGTTATTTTAAAAAACTAAGTTATATCCCGTTAAAAAAATGGATAATATTTAGGTATATGATTACAATTTTAAAAATTAATGCAATTATGACAAAAGAAGACAAAATAAAAGAGGCTTGGGGGTGTTTAATGCCAGAACACGGAGTAAAAGAAAACGGCTGGACAGCAGAGCAGATATTAAACAAAGATTTAGAAAAATACAGATATGGTAAATTTGACTTAGTGTACTCTAAAACGGGTGCATTTGCTAGACCAAAATCACTACAAGGAATTGAAACTAATAACGGTTGGGTTAAAATAGAAAGTGAAGCGGATTTGCCTAAAGAAAACGGTAAATATTTAACTTATAGAAAAAATGGAATAATTATAGAAGAATATTTTTATTTAAGTCATCCTTATTCATGGCAAAAATTCTATAACGTCACCCACTACCAACCAATAGAAAAACCAAAACCACCAATTTATTAAAATGACATTTCATAATATTTACGATTTAATGAACATTAAGTTGTATCAAAAAAGCCAATTTTAAGTAATTGGCTTTTTGTTTTTATGCTATTTTTTAAAATGTTAAAGTTTAATTTTATTTAAAAATATTCACCTAAAAAGTTTGTGTATCGCAAACTATTTTGTATATTTGAATATCAAAATAAAGCAAGGGTTCTTTGAAATAGTGTTAACATTAAAACAGTTATAAAATGGAAAAGTTAATCAGACGAGTTTGGGATTACTCACAAAACAACCCATACGGTTTTACATTAGATTTAGAAACAATGAAACCAATAAAATTCGGAATTTCAGTTGCTTACTTAGAAACACAAAACAGCTTCGGTAAACAATCACTTGAACAAGTTATAAACCACGCTCTAAAACATAACAAAATAGTGGGTGGGTGGTTAAATGATGAAAACAATCAATATTACTTTGATTCAATAAAAATCTTTAAAAATTCAGACTTAAAAAAAGCAATAGAATTTGCAAAGCAAAACGAACAAATAGCAATATTTGATATTACAAACTTAAAAGAAATAAAAATTAAATAGGGAGGGTAAAACCTCCCGCCCTTGCTTATTTATTATTAATAAATATTAGGTATTATGAAACAGTTAACAAAAGAGCAAAAGCAATCAATTGCCAACTATAAAAAAGCAGGCATTGAAATTACTATATCAGAAAATGGAACAATCGTTATTGAACAAAAAAGATTGATTAATGGGTATATTCTTAATCAAAAAGAATTACACCAAAGGGCAAGAGATATTTTTCCTGAAGGAATAATTAAAACAATTGTATTTTCTTTAAATGTAGATAGTATTACCGTAGAATGGATTAATGCTAAAATGGAAGAATTTGGCATCAAAAGAAATGATCTAATCAAACAATTAGCCTTTGATAAATCTACATTGTCGCTTTTACTTTCTGGTGGTAGAGGTCTAACAAAATCAGTTAAAGCAACTTTCTTTTATTACTTTTTGACGTATGAATTAAATAGGGATTTTAGAGAGCATCTTAATTCTAATTAATGCATAATATGCCGATTTTTATGTATATTTGTCTAAATGATAATTAATAAGCAATATCATTATGGCAAAAGAAACTACAAAGAAAATACCGGCAAAGAAAACTACTACTAAGGCAAAACCTAAAGTGGAAAAAGCTGCTACAAGAAAGATAGGCAAGCCAGTACAATGGACCGTAGATAAAAAAGCTAAAGCTATTGAAATTATACTTCATGAGATTGCTGAAAATGGGAAGAGTACACGTGCTATACTAACAAATGCAGACAGAAATATCTTACCTAGTAATGTTACCTTTTGTGAATGGTTAGCGAATGATGAAGATTTAGCTAAGCAATACGCGCGCGCCTGTGAATTAAGGGCAGAGTTCTTACTTGATGAGGCTTTAGATATAGTTGATGATACATCGAACGATTTTGTCAAAACTGACCTTGGCGATGGTGTTGTAGTTGAAAAGCTTAACCCTGAAAATATCCAAAGAAGTAGATTAAGGTTTGACGCGCGAAAGTGGATGATCGGAAAGCTTAATCCTAAAAAATACGGTGATAAAATTTCTCACACAATTGACTCGAAGTCAGAGGTGCTTATAGAAACTCCGGAAGAAAGGGAAAAACGAATACAGGAACTGCTTGTTAAAATGGGAAAATAAAATGCGGCCAATCTAATTAGCCGCATTTTTTACTTAAAACAATGCTTTATTGTTTTTTTTTACTACATTTATCGGCATAATGTGCTGTTAAAATGAATATCGAAATAAAAAATAAAAGAGTTTACATTGATGGTAAGGTTTGTACCTGTGCTGAGAAGATAGGCTATTACATGCTTGATGCTGCTGAGATAGTGACCTCAAATATTTTGATATCTAACAGTAATGTTTCAGTAACTAAAAATTAAAGATCTTTTCGATTGTTCCTGGCGTGGGTTCCAGTACTTGCAATTGTTTCGTTTTCCGTCTTTCATAATTATTTTGTTTGTTGTTTAGAATTAGTTATTAAACCCACAGAAAGCATCAGATTAAGTTCTGGTGCTTTTTCCAATTGAATTTTTAATTAAACTTCCCACTTGAATTTGTAAGTGGTTAATCAAAATGAAAACAATCTATTACATAGCTTTAGTACTAATTTTTGCAGTCGGAGTTTTTGCAAAATGGAAATGGAATTCCGATAATGGCATGTGGCTATTTGTTACCGCTGCTGCTGCACTTTTGGTTTACATAATTATTAACGCTTTAAATAAAAAGGGGAAATGAAACCTGTATCAATGTGAATTTTTTGTAATTTAATCCCGTAACTAATAAATTTTGGGAAATGAAAAAAAGAGATAAGGGCAAGAAAATTCGAAATGATAAGAATGATATGGAAAGAATTTATTGATATGTATTTTCTAGATAAAGAGTACATTGAAAGTAAAGTTGTAATTAAAGACGGTGAAAACTATTTATATAAAAACTTTATTTTAAATGATGTTTATTTCTCTTTCGAATATGGTTTTATGACACTTCATTTTCCAAACAATGAGATGCTCTTTTTTTTTCTCTGAAATATTTGCAAAAAAATATTTAAGTGAACCTAGTATAAAAAAGGCAAAAAAAATATCAGATTCAGTGAATAATTTTATTCTTTCAGAAGTTAACGTCAGAAGCATAAGACCATTCAGTGCTCGTATGTGTACAGCTAAGAAATCTACGTTTCCAGGTCATTATTTACTTCCTTTTTATTCTGAGCGCGAAATAAAAGACATTGATAAAGTACTTGAGACTAGAAATAGAATTTTTTTCGAGGTTGTTGATGCTCTCAATGAAATGAAAAAACTAGACCAATTTAAAACTAATTAAATTGGTCTAGCTTTGCTAGTCTCCAGGCTTATGTTTGTGAGGTTTTAAACCAGGATGCTTTGGTCTTGTTTCTGGATTGACTCTTCTTCTTTTGTCAGGGGTCCCATCTTCTTTTTTAGGTTTGGGACCTGGTTTAATACATTCGGTGTACAGCATAATTATAATTTTATATTGGTTCATATAAAGATACTATAAACAAAATAGTTTTGTTAAAATATTAAATAGCAAAAAAAGAATAATACATAAATCATTGAAGGACAACGAAGTCCAACAATAATAATTGATAAATAAACAAATAAAATCTTCTTCAGGAACTCACTTACGAGATTCCGAATACAAAGGCGTTAAATGGGACAGTCATAACAACCAGTGGAACGCCATATTAAAACACAAAGGCATTATATATAATTGCGGTTACTTCGATAACAGCCGTGATGCAGCCAAAGCAAGAGACAAAAAAATTATTGAAGTTGGAGCCAATACCCAGCTTCAAGTACTAAAACCTTCTAAATAAATGGCACTAACTGAGCAAGAATACGCTGAGTTAGAAATGCTTTTAATTCAGCAAAGAGCCGACCAACTTCGCGCATCTTTATTTGAATTTATGAAAGAGTTTTGGAACGTTATCTATTCCAACGAATACGAGCACAATTGGCACATGGAATACCTTTGTGACGAATACCAATTGGTAGTAGATAAATACGTTTTAGGATTTGAAACACCACGTTTACCACTTGATAAATGGTACCCAGGCTTTGGTAGAAACATAAAGAAGAACCTTGTTTGTAGCATTTCTCCCGGAACAGGGAAAAGTACCGTTATTAGTCGTGTATCAACTGGGTGGCTTTGGGCAAATGATCCGGGAAAAACAGAAATAAACAACACCATTTCAGATTCAAATAGTAACGGATTTAGTAAGGATTCTAAAGATATTGTAGAATCAAATAAATACAAAATGTACTTTACAAATGTTGCTATTCGTAAAGACGTATCTGCCAAAACATTTTTTGAAACCACCAAGCGCGGCATTCGTTATTCATCTACAACAAACAGTAATCAGAAAACAGGTAAACACGCTGACTTATTAAAGGATGATGACCAAATGGACTACAACACAGCACAAAGCCCAACAGAAGCTAAAAGATGTATTGAAGGTTTTAAAGCAATGCAGTCGCGTAAAAAGGACAAACGCAGAACGCCTTATATTTTATTCATGCAGCGATTATCAACAAATGATACAGTTAAACACGCGCTTAAAGTTTTTGGCGATGATGTAAATTACATTTGTTTGCCAGCTGAAAATAAACACAACAACGTACTGCCAAAAGAATTAAACCAGTACTATGTTGATGGGTTGCTCGATCCTAACAGATTAAGCCTTTCTGTTTTAGAAAAGGAGAAAAAGGGCTTGAGTGATGATTCTAAGCCAATGTCTGAAATGGCGTATGAAATACAATACAATCAATTAGAAGTTTCAGCAGAAGGATTAATGTATGGTAAATTAAAAAAAGTGCCTGCATTACCTGATAATAGAAATGATATTATTCGATTAAGCTTTACTGACGTTGCAGACACCGGAGCAGATTATTTATGTACATGGTTTTTTGAGATTAACCAGGGGAAAATATATGTATTTGATGCCATATATACGCAAGCAGGTTCTAACATTACCATTCCGCTTTTAAAACAGAAAATCGAGTTAAACGATTCTATGATTAACAAAATAGAAGTAAACAATCAAGGCAGCGTGTTTGTTTCGGTATTGCGTAGTCAAGGGGCTAACGTTTCTGGATATTCTAACACCGGTAATAAAGAAGCGAGAATTAATGCGCATTCGTCTTTTATTGAGTTTTTACATTTTGTAGAGAACAACCCAAGCCCAGAGTACCAGGCGGCAGTAAAACATTTAGAAGCTTTCCCAAAAACAGGAAAGGCAGAAGATGGCCATGACGATGCAGAAGATGCTTTAACAGAAGGAATAAGATACATTTATACCAACTTTAGGCAGTTATTTATAAGAAATGATTAAAAATGCTATTTAGAATTATTCTAAATAACAAAATAAATGTTATATTTGTTAAGTTATTTGTATTAAAGCAATTATAAAAATATGGTAGCAGATAAAATATCATTAAGTGTTGAGATTAAATGCCCTAACTGCGGTAGGCACTTAGATAAATTTAATGTTATTGGAGAAATGGCAACATCAAGAAAGTGTAAGAATTGTAAAAACAATATCTTCACTCAAATTGTTGACAATAAAATTGTTATAAATGCAATTGACACAAAAGAAAACGCCAAAGACTTATTAACTCCTTATAGATTCAGTAGCTCACAAAGAGCAAAAACAAGACCATAGCTTTATTCGATTTCTTTAAGCGTGGCAAGTTCTCTATCAAGGATGAGTCTGTAAAGTTTGATGCTTTTGATATTTCCGGAGATAAAGAAGTTTGCTATCCTGACGGCACAAAATATGTTGCTGTACAAGAAGATTCCTTCATTGTAAATACAATCATCAACCAAATTGCTAAACGCGCATCTAACGTGAAATTCACAAGTGAAGATGATAAACAGCAACAATTAGTTGATAAAATAAATAATCCAAACGAACACCAAACAAAAGTAGAATTCTTAAAAGAGTTCTGTATTTACTTGCTTTCAAGTGGTTATACTGTTGTATGGAAAAAATATAAATCATTTGGAGTTTGGGATAGCTTAGAGCTTATTAATATTAACCCAGATACCATTACTGAGGGTAAAACCTCATTAACCTTTGAGTATAACGGAAAAACAGAAACTGTTACTTACGATCAAGTGGTTTACTTCTATGATATTAGACAGCATTCAGAACATAAAGCTGGTGTATCTCGATTAAAGCCTTTAAAATCTCAAGTAGAAAACACTAAAAACGCACAAATAGCAAAAGGTATTCAAATTGCTAATGCTGGAACTACTATTGTAAGTCCAAAATCATATTCAAACAGCAATAACATGGATGAGGGGCTTGATGGATTAGTTCCTGATAAAATAGGTAATCAGAAAACCCAAAAAGAAGCAATGGAGGAAAAATTAACCTCACGTGGTTTAAGAAACCGAATTATTGTTTCTTCTAAAGGCCTTGATGCTGTAAATCTATCTGCGCAATTAAATAATGTAAAATTCCATGAAATTGTTGAGAATGATATTCTTGCTATTTGTGATGCTTATACTTTCCCTCCAGAATTAACACCATACGGTAAAAATGCAAAGTTTGATAATAAAGAGTTAGCAGAAATTTCATTAATGGAGAGCGAGATTATTCCACTTGTAGAAAATCTTATCAATTCTTTAAATAGTGAGTTCCCAGAGCGCGGAGAAATACAAATGAGTTTTAATCACATAAACGCAATGTCATTAATTGAAGAACGCATACAAAAAACAAACGGAACAACTATAGATCAATTAAGTGTTTTGCTGGATAAGGGAATTATAACACAAGACGAGTTCCGAAAAGAATTAATCAATAAAAAGATTTTAAGCGATGAGTAAACTAAATAAAAAACTCCCAAAAGATAATATCGAAGAATTAAAGAAAATAGCAGAAACTACCGATAATTTTCAAATGAAAAGAAGTATTGAAGAAAAGCTAAAGAGAATGTCACACGATGACAAACTAATAACTAAATGATAGTAAAGTACCCAGAATTTAAAAGCGATGCACAAAAGTTTGATTGGTTAATAAAAAACGAATCAATGTTAATTGACCAATTAAAGTCAACTAACAAAACAAGTGATGTGTTTTTCGCTGTGATGCCAGTAGAGCATAAAGACAATGCCAATAAAGCCGAAGGAGATAATCAAGAAACCAATGCTGTTTCAAACAAAATAAAAGTAAAGGTTATAATCAACACAACCGGACTACTTGATTCTCATTCTGACGTACATATTCCTGGTATTTGGAAAAAGTATTTAAAAGAAGCTAAAAAGCATTATTTAGTTAATCAGCACCGATTCAATTTTGAAGGCATTTTATCTGATGAAGTAAAAGCATATACAGAAGAATTTACTTGGAAAGAATTAGGTTATGATTACGAAGGTACTACAGAAGCATTAGTTTATGAAACCGTTTTAGATTTAGACAGCGTATGGATTGATTCTCCTGAAAATAAAAAGCTTTATAATCTATACAAATCTGGCAAAGTAAACAATCATTCAGTAGGTATGCGATACATGAAATTATACATGTGCATCAATTCAACGGATGCGGACTACGCTGAAAAGAAAGATAATTGGGATAAATACTTCCCTTATGTAGCAAACAAAGAAGATGCGTTGCAAAACAAGTTCTTTTGGGCTGTAACAGAAGCTAAAGCAATAGAAGGATCTGCAGTTTTACGAGGTTCAAACTTTGCTACAAACACAATTAGTGTTGAAGAAATTAAAAACGAAGAAGCCGAGGTAATCACTTCTGATACAAATAAAAATGAGCCGTCTCACGACACTCAAACTGATGAACCAAAATTATTTATCAATCCTAATCTTATTTAAAGATGGAATTTAAGTACAAAACACAGTCGGAGTTGGCAAAGATGACTCCAGAAGAATTAGATCAGTATGCTACTGACAAATCTGAATTTGAGCAAAAACAATCAGATGAAAAAATCAAAACTGCATTAGATCAGTTCAAAAAAGATTTAGAAGCTGAAGCTAAAACAGGAAAAGAAGCTGCAGAAAAAGAAATTAACCAATTAAAAGCTGACTTGGAAGCGCAAGGAAAGCAAATTAACAAACTTATGGAAAGAGGACCAGAAGGAAATGTAAACGAAAGCATTGATAAATCTTTCTTAGATGTTTACAAACAACACACTAACGAGGGCGAAGATTTACAATCTAACAAGCAGTTAAAAATCACTGTTAAAGATGTTGCTTCATCAGATGTTATGTCTGTTAACACCGTTTCAAGTTCAGATTTTCCTGCAGATGGAACTACTGGTGTTGTAACATCAGGAATGTATGGTATGTGGGCTAAATTTTTAGGTTTCTTTGGTATTTTGCCAAACAAATCTAAAATCATGGATTTAATCAGCATTGAGCCATTAACAGAAGCAAGTATTTATGCAATTAATACTACTGTTATTGGTACTGCTGAAATTACTACAGAGTGTAAATTAAAGCCTGTAGTTAAATTGGAGTTTGAAGATCAAAAAGCAGATGCAGAGCCAGTAGCTGCAATGTGGTTTACAACTACTAAATTAAGACGTTTCTTTAAAAACTTAGCGTTCAAATTCCGTGAAACATTTGGAATGTTAGTAACCAACAAGATTCCTGAAGCTGCTTTAACAGCTATTAGAAATGGTGCTTCTGCATTTACTCCAAACCCATTATTTAATATTAATGCTAATCCAGATAATTACGAAGCATTAGGAGCTGCAATTGCTTCTATTCAAATGGCTGGAGGTTCTGTTAATGGAATTATCCTAAGCCCTATCGCTTACCGTAATATGAAGCAGTCTAAAAATGCTAACGGAACTTACAACCTTTCAAATGGTGGTTCTATTACTATTGTAGATGGCGGTATTGGATGGAATGGAGTTAATCTTCCAGTTGTTTTAGATGAAACATTAGGAGCAGATGAATTTATTGTTGGTGACTTCTCAATCGTAAAAGGTGGTGTTGATACCGAGCTAATCTATATGGAAACTGATGGTAGAGTTGATGCTGGAACTTCTGCAACAACTGGCTTAGGTAGAAATATTAGAACCCACGTAATTGAGCAATTCTGTGCGTTCTTAGTTCCTAAAGCAGTTAAATCACACTTAGTACGTGATACGTTTGCTAACGTTAAAACTTTAATCACTCCAGGAGAGTAATTAAACGAAAAGAATAAATAAAAAAAAGCCTTGTCTTAATGAGGTAAGGCTTTTTTAAAAAACAAAAACAAAATTCATTTTAATACAAAACAAAAATGGCTGAAAAAAAGAAATTGCAGTAGATGCATCAAAAGTAGATGTAACTGTTAAGGAAGTTTTACAAGACAAAGCGGAGCAATCAAAAAAGAATATTGCTAACGGCGGTAAGGCAGAAGAAATCTCTTTAACCGACACAATAAAAGTTGAATTTATTAAAGATTACGGCCACATGAGAAAAGGCGATGTAGTTACTATCTCTCCTTTGGCTTATGATATTTACGATCGTAACAAAGCAGTTAAAAAATTAAGCTAAATAACTTATTTATTAAATTATGTTTACAAGGCTATCGAATTTTGTTTATGGAAACTATATGATTCCGAATATAACAGAAACCCAAAACTCAAATAAAACAGAAGTTTTAATTCATATTCAAAAGTATGAAAAACAAATCCTTGAATTTATTCTTGGTCCAGTTCTGTATGTTGAGTTACTTGATAACCTTGAAACAGATGATGAAGGTTATTACAAACTTAAAGAAACCGCAGAGGATAAATGGAAGTGGCTTGTTAACGGTCAAATCTATGGCAGCTGTAACAAATTAAGATGGGAGGGGCTTGTGTTTGAAGTAGCGAAAGTAAACAAACAACCATTACTTGAAACAGTTATGGCTCCATACATATTTTATCAGTGGTTATTAAAAGAAAGAAGTATCTCAACAGGTGTTGGTGAAATAAAAGGAGAGCCACAAGGTGGAGTTTCCGTAACATCAAAACACAAACGCACTGATGCCTGGAATACTTTTGTCGGTCATGCTTATTCACTGAATAGATTTATGCAATTCTATTGCGATTTGTTTCCAAATTTCAAATGTGTCGAATTAAACCCACAAAACTACTATGATCTTTAGCCTGAACACTGCCTTAAAGCTTCCGGCTTCGAAAATGAAAGTTGACGAATGTCCAGTGGCTTTTAGTTATGGGAATTATGATGCATTGATGAAATGGTTGGTTGCTAAAAATAAAAACCAGATCGAGCACTTTCTACCTAATCCAAAAGCTAGCGAAAAAAAGTATCCTTTAATTTGGTTAACTGACGAGTGGCAAGGCAATGAGCATGTTCCCGGATACCGATTTAGCAACGTAACCTTTTACCTTGCTTGTAACTCAAAAATTGAATTATTAAACGAAAACAGGGAAGGTAATTTTGAAGGGCTTTACACCTTAGCGAACCAATTTATAAAAGAATTACGCAAATACGGTAGAATAGAAGGAGAGTCTATTTCTTATCAAGAAAGGGCAAATCTAACTGTAGCATCAGGAAAAAAAACAGAAGCGATTGACATTTGGGATGCTTTAATTGTAAAAATGGATTATCTAATATTTACCAACTGTATAAAAAAACTATGTAGCCAATAAATGGCAAAAAAAATTAAATGTCTGTATATGTAGAATGCAAAGGCAACGAAACAGCACTTAAAAACACAGGTGCAAAAGAACAATGCTTAGAGGGGTTATTCATTAAACCATTCTTAGCACATCCGGGCTTTTCTTTTGAAACATTTGAGGATGCAAAAAATAAAGAAAAGTGGGTACAAGCAATTGCTGACAAAAAAATCATTCCGTTATTCGATGTAGAAGAATTAGCATCTGCTAATACGGAAGATACTTTATTTGAAGGCAGAAGAAAACAATATGTAACTGCAAAGGGCAAGAAGGTTTCGACTTTCAGTTCATTCTTATCATTATGTTCATTCAACGCATTAAAGTCTTACAATGGTAAGGATATGCAATTATTTGAATTTACTGAAGATGGAGCAATTAAAGCAGTTCATACTGATTCAAAAGGAGTAAAAGGACAAGGAGTTGTTCTTAATATTGGTAAGCGTTTAGATGCAACTGCAGATAGACCACCAAGTGTACTTGTAACAATTAACTACAAAGACTTCAATGAGTTTGAAGATCATGGAGTTATTTTATATCCTGATTTTGTTGCAGATGATTTGTTCGGAATTTTCGATGTTCATTTATCTCAAGTTTCAGCAAGCGCAACAGAAATTATTGTAAAAGCTTCAACCGGTTGTGGTAATGGTGGTGCAGCAGTTTCTGATTTAAAATCTGCTGACTTTGTTGTGAAAGATGCTTCTGGCCAAGTACAAACGGTTTCTTTTGCAGAAAATAAAGGAGAGTATGTATTAACCGGAACTGACTTCGCAGATGGTTTCACTGTGTCGTTAAACGATGTAATTACCATTGAAGATTTGTCTTATGAAGCTGTTGAACCTTTAGTTGTTAAGCTTACATAATGGCAAGCTATAAAGGAATTGAATTTGCAGAGGGCTTAAACGTGCCCTTTGCAAAATTTAAAGAAATGTTTGCATCGCATCCAGTCTTTAAAAAAATTCCAACCAAAGAGTTAGATGCAGAATTTAAAAAGGCTTATAAAATAGCAAATCCAAAACATGGCAACTTTACAAAGTCAGCTGAAAAAAGCAAAAAAACTGACGTATCAGAATCAATCGAAACTGATATTTCAAATAGTGAAGCAGCTCCAAAAGGACATTCTAACCTTAAATAAAGAGCAATTATTTGAAGGTAAGGATATAAATAACAAACCTATTGGATTTTACTCTTATGCTACAGAAGTAATTACTAAGGGTAGAAAGAAAAAAGGAGAACCTTTTGATGCTAAAGATACCGGAGCCTTTTTTGATGGATTTTATTTAGAGCTTTTTGAAAATGGTTTCAGATTATTTTCTACGGATCCAAAAACACATTTAATTCTTGATAGTCACAACTGGCTTTCTGATGAGTTATTTGGACTTACTGATAAAGACTTAAAGGGTGTAATTGAAGAAAAATTACTCCCTTTTTTTATAAAAAACAATCGCCAATTTTTAGGAATATGATATACGATGAATTAGATGTATTGCCATTAAAACTTTACTATAAGATTTGTAAAACAAAAGACGTGACTTTACTTTCAACCGAGCCAGCTGATGAAGTAAAACTTCTTGAAATTTGGCAACGTTTAACAGCTGAATATGAAGAACTTGAAAGCTCTGAATCTTCAAAGCGTGAGTTTCGTTTAAATAAACAAATCTCCTTGTTAGAATGTGCTTATAACATGGTTCATTTATGTTGTGTAGAACTGGAGGTAAATATTGACAACGAAACAATTCAAATGTTAAATGACTTAGGTTTTATGGTAGATACCACATCTAATGAATTGTATTATGCTTCAATCAGTAAAATCAGAAAACGCATTGAAACCAACCAAATCAAAATAGCTGCTTTAAAAAATCAACTTCCAAAAGAAGAAATCAAAGGCAATGAAAGAAAAGTAAATTTAGATGAAGTGATGGCTTCATTTTGTGCAATTTTAGGCATTGACTTCGATTACAATACTATATCTGTTACCAAGTTTAATGCGATCAAAAAACAAGTTGATAATAAAATGAAATCTTACGAAAAGATGAGCAACAAAATAAATGGCAAATGATGGAATAATCACACGTAAAGACATAATTCAAGATGAAGCTTTAAGATGGGGCGAAGAATATGCAAAGAATGTTGAAAAGGCAATAAAAGCAAACGACCAAATGGTTCTTCTTACTAAAGAACTAAAAAGATTATATGAAGAACTGAAAAAAGTTCAAAACAACTCTGAATTGACAAAAAAGCAAGAGGAGTTTAATAAAGTAATGAGAGAAGCTACTCAAGAAGCCAAAAAGATACATCAAGCTGAAATTGCAAACGAAAAAATAAAGCAAGAGAAAATAAAAACCTTGCGTGAAGAAGCAATTGCAGAGCAAAAACTTGCGCAAGAAAAGCAAAAAACAATAGCAGCAACGGTTAGAGCCGAAGAAGTTGAGAGAAAAGCAAATGTAGCTAAAGAAAAAGGCACTAAACTAACTATAGAAGAGCGCGTTCAGAACGAACAAAACAATCGTATTCTTAAACAGCAAGCTATGGAAAAGCTTGGTTTAATTGGTGCTTACCAAAAACTAAACAAAGAGCGTACTGAAGCTAAGCGCAAGGTTATGGACCTTATAGCTTCGGAAAGTGCTTCTACTGCCGAAATAAAAAAAGCTCAAAAAGAATTTGATGTGCTTGATAAAAAAGTACGTAAAGCAGATAAAGCTGTTGGCGATTTTACTAAAAACGTTGGTAACTATCCGTTTAGAAGTATTGCTTCCAATATTCGTGATTTGGTAGGTGCGTTTGGAGTTACTTTAGGAATTGCAGCCTTCGCGAATGCGGTTAAAAATGCTTGGAAAACCGTAAAAGAATTTGACACTGCAATTACTGAATTATCTGCAGTTACTGAAATACCTAAAAAGCAATTAGGCTCGTTAAAAAATACTATTATCGATGTTTCAAAGACATCTGTAAATTCCGCTACTGACGTGGCTAAATTAGCAGTTGAGCTTTCTAAATTGGGAGCAAGTGTGCCTCAAATTGAAGCTATGATTGAAACCGTTGACCGTTTTTCTGTTGCCATGGAAGCCAGTGGAGAAGATTCTGCAAGATTTCTTTTAGGGGTAATGAATTCTTTTGGTGCAAGCGCAGAAGAATCTGAAAGATACGGAGATGTTATGGCTCAAGCAGCTAACATATCCGCACTTGGATTTGAAGAACTTAAAAACACATTAAAGACATTTGCTCCGGTAGCCAACGCAGCTAATTTATCAATAGAAAGAGCTTCTGCATTAGCTGGGGTATTAGTTGATAATAACATTGAAGCAACAACAGCGGGTACTTCTTTACGTTCAATCTTCATTCGTTTAGCCAGCTCTGGGCTGTCTTATAGTGAAGCAATGGCTAAAATCAATAACTCTACAGATAAACTATCTACAGCTACGCAATTATTTGGTAGAGAATCAGCAACATCGGCACTTATTTTAGCACAAAACAATGAAAAGCTTGCAGAATATGAAGAAAAATTAAATGATTCTACAGGTGCTTTAGAAGCATTGAACGAAACTAAAATGGACTCTTTAGAGAATCAAGTAAAAGCATTAAGCTCTGCTTGGGACGGTCTTATTCTTTCTATAGAAAATGGAGATGGAGCGATTTCGAAGTTTGTGAAAGGAACATTATCATTATTTATTGAAGGAATAAACGGACTGTCAGAGGCTATAAAAAGCAATGAAAAACAATTAGAAGGGCTTAGAGAAAGAAGTTATAAAACAGGGTTTGAAGATCAAACAAAGCAAATAGATGATTTAGTAGAACATAATGTTTTACTAGAAAAAGCTAATGATCTAAGAGGAAAATATGGTATTAGTCAGGATGAAGCATATAAAATGGCTATTGATTATTATAAAAATGAGAAGGATGAAATCAATAATTTAATATTACTCGAAAAGGAAAGGATAAAAAACTCTAGTTTATTTACAAAAGAGCGTAATGATTTAATAGAAAAAATTCAAAAATCAACAAATGAAATAGATAAGCAGAAAAAGAAAGTAGATGATCTAAATAAAAGTGTAGAAGAAGGCGGCCTTATAGGTAATGTTTTTTTAAGAAGATATGAGGTATTAGACAAAGAAACTAAAAAACTTGAGAGAGATATTAGCGTTCTAAATTCATATCAAGCTAAACTAGATGCTTTAAATAAGTATAACACCAACAATGATACGGTAACTACTACTACAGAAACTGATTCAGAGAAAGCCGAAAACGCGCGCAAAGCTCGTGAGGAAGCAGAAAAAAAACGTTTAGCAATGCTTAAAAAAGCATTTGAGGAAGAGCACCAATTAAATATATGGCGTTTAAATCGCACTAAAGAATTAAACCAAGAGGTAGTAGATGATGAAAATACTACCATAGACGAGCGCATTGAAGCCTACTTACGCATTCAGGAATTAGACCAAGCGATTGCAAGGGAAACAGCAGAATATAAATTACGTCAACTTACTGAATTTACTGAAGGAGCAAGAAAGTTAAGTAAATCTGAAATTGATGCACTATTAGATAATGCATCAACAAGAAAAGACTTAACAGATGCAGAGCAATTAATATTAGATGAGTTGCAGGCAAAGCGTGATGATATTAACAAACGCCAGGAGAAAAACATTCAAAAATTAATTGATTTAGAAGCCAAACGAATTACTGATGGTGTTGAAAAGGAACTAGGAGGTTTTAAAAACGAGGAGAACCAAGAGCTAACTTCTGAAAATAATGCTTACCAACAACAATTAGAACTTTACGGATATACAGAACAAGCGGAAGAAGAACACCAAAAAAGGCTTTTAGAAATTAAAAACAGATACCTAAAACAAGGGCTTCAAGCCGAAATTGATGCCTATGATCAGATTGTAGCTAATGCAGACCTGTCTCAAGATGCTAAAGAAAAAGCAGCAGAAAAATCTTTAGAGCTTAAACGCCAATTATCTGAATTAGAGCTTGAGGTTGTAAGAAGTGCTGGAGAAAAAGAATTACAATTAGAGTTACAAAAAGAGGAATTTATTAAGGAACTAAGAGAGAATGCTAAACAAGCCACTATAGAGTTGATAAATACCATTTTTGAAGCTAAAATTCAAAAGATAGACGACGAGATTAGAAAAAATGAAGAATACTATGCACGTCAAATTGAATTAGCAGGAGAAGATAAAGTTCAAAGAGAGTTACTTGAAGCTGAAGCAGAGAAAAAACGGCAGGATTTAGAAAAGAAAAAGCGTCAAGAGCAAACCAAACAAGCGATTTTCAACAAAAGTGTGAAGTTAATAGAGATAGGCTGGGCTACTGCACTTGGTATTATGAATGCTGTTTCTTTGTTCCCACTAACAGGTGGTATGCCATGGAGTGCAATTGTTGCTGGTATAGGTGCCGCTCAAGCAGCATCTGTAATTGCTTCTCCCATTCCTAAATATAAGACTGGGCGTAAAGGTGGACCAAAAGAAAAAGCAATCCTTGGAGATGGAGGTGTTCCTGAAGTTCTTGAGCGTAAGCGAGGTGGATTTGAAATTACACCAGCTTACGATACGCTTTATCAATTAGAGCAAGGAGATATTGTACACAAGTCAGTAGATGATTTCTTTAAATCTAAATTAAACACAATTAATAGAAACCTTTGGGATTCTCAGTCTAAAATGGATAAATACCAAGAGTCGGTTGTATTGAATTTCACAAACGATCCTGAATTATTACAAGAAATGAAAAGAGTTACCGAGGCTGTGAGAAAAAGCAAACCAACTATTGTTCAGTCAGGAAATTTTGACATCAACTACGAATTATGGCGCATGAATCAAACTAAATGGAATAACTAATGGAAAACTACCCACAATATACAGATCGTGTTCAGTATGAACTCTATAATGATTTGACAGGAGCAATTATCATTCAAGAGCCAGAGGGTTGGCAAAATGATGAGAAAGAGTATGCTAGAAATGAAGAATACTTCGGTGTATTCGCGAAGTTTTCCAATTCATTAAAATTTTACGGTGAATCGAAAGATTTAATACAATTCATTTATGATGTTCAAGGTATTGATGCTGAAGTTCGTTTGGTAAAAATGCAAAAGCATCCTAAAACCGATGAATGGAAAGCAATTTATAACGGCTACTTAGACCTTTCTACTTGGGAGAAAACAGAAGATGGTTCGGTATCTGTAAAATTCAATAACGGAGGTTTAGAAAAACTTATAAAGAACAGAGAAAAAACTAATGTAGAAATTGATCGTGCAGATACTCTAGACGGAAAAGATTTACCTCCATTAAAAACCATTGAAGTAATGCTTGATGGTAGAGAAGTGTTTTTGCATTCAAAATGGAAAACTACTGAAACCGAAAACAGGGTTACGGCTGGTGTTCGTTCAGATGATGGTAATACAAGAGATATGACAACCGGGATACCAATTTCGCTTGATGTTAGAAGTCACGAACAATCTCATAGTGTTTTGCATGGAAGCGAAGGAAGTGAATTTAGAGGTAGTGCCGGAATGATGATGCTTGCTGTTTTTGATAGAGATAGAACGATTAATATTCAGTGTCCAGAATTTAAATTCATCCCTAAAGTAACTGATGGATATTATGGTGTAACTGAGTTTAGTTGGGCTGTAATTTATATTTGCTTGTCGGTTTATAAATATGAAAACAGCGAATATGTATTAAAGGAAAGAAGGCCAATTTGGAAAGCAAGAGGTGGTGATTCTTTCCCTGGTGACATTCCTTTTGATTTGGTTTTAAATAAGCAAAATTCAATAAGTTTTAACGAAGCCTTCGATGTTAAGCAGGGTGACTGTATTTCGTTTGAGATGTTTATTAAGGCTGACTTAAGAAATTTTGGAGGAAGAAGAGCTAGATTTAATGTAGAGTTGTCCGAAATAAATGGCTTTATGGAAGTTAAAGAAGAATCTCAATTTCCTCAAACAAAAACAAAGGCAATTTTAGCACATGAGTTATTTGAAAGGCTTTCTTTAATTGCTACAAATCAAAACAATGCTTTTTACTCTGAGTTTTTTGGCCGTCAGAACATAGGTTATTTAAAAAATGGAGCAGGAGCCGAAACAGCTGTTACACATGGATTTTGGATTCGCGGTTTTGATAAAGAACCTATTCCACAAGATGGCCCTCCAAAAATTGAAAACCTTTTTAAGCCATTAACAACAAGTTTTAAAGATGCATTAGATTCTATGTCTGCTATTTGGGGTGTTGGATTAGGAATTGAAACTATCGGAAGAAAAGAGCGTATTCGAATTGAAGATAAAAAGTATTTCTTCAATAATAATGTCACTATAAAATTACCATACCAGGTTAAAAAAGTAAAGCGTTCGGTTGCTACATCATATTATTACTCAAAGCTACAGCATGGATTCCAAAAAGGTGGTGCTTATGAAGAGGCCTATGGGCTTGATGAATACAATACAATCTTGGAGCATCAAACGCCAATCACTAGGCTTGAAAAAACGTTTGTAAATACATCATCTTATCGCGCTGATTCATACGGAATGGAATTTTGCCGCAGAAAACAAAGGGAACAGAACGACACTATTGATACCAATTACGATGATAATATTTGGGTAATGGATTTAAAACGTTACAATGATCAGATTTACTTGCAGCGTAAGTGGCAAGATGATTTTGAAGCAGCACCAACCGGAATTTATAGTCCAAATACAGCTACAAATTTGCGTTTTTCTCCAGCTAATTCCATGCAAAGACATTCGTGGTTCTTTGGCGGTTCATTTTGGAAAAGCAAAGAGAAGTTTGTGAAATACACATCATCAACTGCAAATAGTGGCATGACAACGCAAATGGTTGGTAAGTCCCCAATAAAAGAAAATCAAGACTTTTTATGTAATGACTTTGACCGAAATAGATTTGTACCTGAATGGATTGAATTTGATCATATCTGTGATTTTGAAATCATGGAGCAGATTGAAGGAACAACCGTAATAAATGGAGTTGAGATTCCAAATGTTTACGGATTAGTAGAATTTACGAATGAAGATAACCAACTAGAAAAAGGATATTTATTTTCTTTAAAACCAAACAAGGAGGGCAAATGGAAGCTCCTAAAATCAAGTAGATAATGGCAACGTATAACACTTTAAAAATTCGTTTTTTATCAAGGGCATCATTAAATCAATCGTTTACTTTTAGCTTCCGTGAAGTTGGCGGAGTTAGACGAATACCATATACTATAGTGGGCCAGCGAATAAGATCTAATCAAGTTACAAAAGGTAATGATGTATCCGGACTGTGGGTTTCTAAAGAAACTACATTAAATTTTATATCAGCTTTTAATGCAGATTATGCTGCTTTAGGATTTAAAGCATCGCTTACGCCATTTTACAATCCATTAGATGTTTATGATGTACTAATAAAAGCACCTACTGAATTTGAGAACCCAAATTTTATTTCTTTTATAGATGAATTTGGCTTAAATCCAAATGATGGCGCAATTGAGTTTACTTTGGGATATGAAAAGCCTTTGGAAATTTTAAAAATAAACAACATTGAATTTGTTGCTGATCCAAGTGATAACTGTAATAAAATAAAAGCGTTAGTAACAACAAACTATCAAGCTACCGCTATTACAAGCCCTTATAATGCATCTGTAAATTCAAATCCTTTTGAGGTTAATTTATTTAGAAATAGTAATTATGTTATTACTGCAACAAATGAACAAACAACAGATAGTATAGGAATATCAACTCCGCCATTACTAGATATTGCCGCTATTAACGTAAATATAAACGCAACTCCTTATAGTAATAGTGTGAATATTACCTATAACGGAATGATAGGCTTGCAGCTTGAATTTTCGCTTGATAATCAAGAATGGCAAACCGATACCACATTTCAAGGGCTATTAACTGGTGAATTTAATTTGTATGTACGCGATCAATACGGTTGTAAAAAAAGTAAAACATTTATAATAGAGCCAAGTTTTACAAAAATATACACGCCGTATTTTTATTACAGCAAATCAAATTCAATCCGTTTTGCATATCGTATTAATTTTGGAGATGCAGCAAACTATAAAAATGATGAAAATACATTAAGTTGTGAAGCTGATGTTTTATTGCCTTATATGCAAGAGCAGTTCTTTCAGAGCGCTGATGTTATTACAACTCAAATAAAATCTAATTACTCAAACAATAGAGCTTGGGTTTTAAGTAATGGATTTGAAATTGAAGTTCCGGTTGTTAAAAAAACCAATAACTTAAACAGAACAGATGCGAGAGAAGCTAAAATTATTGGCTTAAACAATCAACAATCTGGAGTATTCTTTTTATCTGGAAATACTTATGATTACACAACCAACCAAGTAAATGGCAGCTATTCTTTAAACGGATTACTACCGGTTTATGGTAGGGTTGGTAATTGGGTTCAATTAGATGGAGTGTACTATGAAATTAAAAATGTGTATTTCGACGAAAATCACAATGCAGATATGCTTGTTTTTGATAAGGTTTATAATGGACCAATGGCATCTATAATTATTAAAAGTGAATTCAATATTGAAGAATTTGAGGTTTATGAATTCACTATTGACATGGTTGATTATATTAATCAAAAAATACAAGTAAAATTTGAAGCCACAGACAGTAATTTTAAAGATATAAAGATGCTGTCAGAAGTTTTAGATATTAAAGTTAGACATATCGATACTCTTGAAATCATTTACTTTAATAATGGTAATAATGACGTATTTTACGAAACTGGTATTCGTCATTTATTAAGGATTCCGTTTATTTCTGTTGGAGGTAAAGACGAACAGAGCAGTGAAAATTACAAAACAGACACAACTGCTGTAGTTATTAGTTCAGAGATATACGAAACCAATGTTTTTAAATTTGAACCGGTTTCTAAAGAAATTTGGAGAAAATTAAAAATAGCTTTATCTAGTGATAATGTTATTATTGACGGAGTAGGCTATATAAAAAACAATGACTTTGAAACAGAGGGACCACTAGGGCAAACGAATCTTTATGTGCTGACTGCTGAAATGCTTAAAACCGGAAATGTTCAATCAAACAGAAAATCTAACTACAATTTTGATTCTAGTAATATTGAAGTCCCAGGATTAGTTCAAGCAACAAGTGATTATTTAAAGTATAATTAAAAACAAAACCACTCAATTATGAGTGGTTTTTTTATAGAAAAGATCTGTAATTTTTTTATTATATTTCCCTTAACCCGCCATTGAGCCAAACGCCTGTTGGTGGCTGGTGTTCTATTGTCTTGATATAATTTTTCCAATCGTCTCACTCGGCATTGTTGGTGAAGAATCATCTTTCAAAAGTCCTGTTTCTGCTCTGCTAAAAAGTGATTGCATTATTAATTGTCTATCCTTTTCGTCAACTTTTGAGTCTTTGAGCAAGGACAAATAAAAATATGTCAAAGTATGTCTTTCTTCACAGTCACGAGATAAATGAAATGAGCTAAACATAAATTTTGTCAAAGCACGAATAGCATAGGCAATAAACGAAATCAAAGTTATATAGATAATTGACCATCTTATTGCTGCACTTCTATCATTACCAAACCAAGATTCATAGATTTGTTCTGGAGCTGTCCAAAGTATTTCTGCCAAAGACCAACAGGTGATACCAACAAGGACAATTATAAGTGTAAGTGCTATCCATCCTTGTGTTTTCAATTTACTTGCTCTGTCGTTCCAATATTTAGCTGGTTCTTCAAGTTTCAGTTTTTCACGATAAGTTTCTTCTAGTTCTTTTACTCTTTGTGTTGTTGGGTCATACCAATTTTGCCATTTCGTTGTTTTAATATCGTCAAACCAAGTGCTGAATTGCGAGTCTTTTTCAGCCTTTAGTTCGTCAATTTTCTTTATAAACTCTTCATATTTATCATTTGCGTTTTTGATATGGTCAACAACGACTTTTTCGGATTCAGATAAATACTTTTGAAAGTCGTTACGGATTTTTGAAATTGATGATTTTTCAGCATTTCTTCTTTCAACAATTTCAGAAGTATCTTTTTGGCTAAATTCATAGGCCAACAATGCTCCAAAAAATGAATCTTTATTATTGATATTAAAATTATTACCAATGAGAAAAATATATGCACCTTGAAAATATCGTGGGCTTTCCTTATGAACCTTTATTAAGAATTCTGTCTCAGGAATATTGTATGGTAATGGGAAATTATTTGTGCTAGTAAAAAGTCTTTGCACATTTCTCCAATAACTTGTCAAATTGCTGCCAGCTTGATTGTGATAATTATTAAGAAATTGAATTATAGAAGTTTTTAATTGGTTGAAATATGTCTTAGAATTTTCCAGTTCTCTTGGTAAAGACGTTTCAATTTTATTCCAGCCGTCAATTTGTTGATTTATATATTCATAAATTGCAGTCAAGCCAACTACTTTTTGATTCACACCAACGTAATTAAAATTGAAAGTCACAGAAATGTTCTTAAACCAATCTGGGTCTGTAGTCTCTGCTATTTTCTTCTTAAATTCTGTATTAGTCATTACGTTATTTTGTATATGTTTCGTTCGTTTTACACTTGCCACCAACGGTCTCGTATAACCGTCAGTTACGGGGTTAAAGATAATGATTTTCGGTTAAGAACTGATGTTAGCAATTCCGAGTGGATTCGGACGTAGTCGAATCCGCCGTAATTGCGGTTATACATTGTTGTAACACGTTTTTTATATGTCTTCATTTATAGCAATCAGCATTAATCCTTCCAATGTGTATCGACGATAGAACTTCATAAATGCCATAAAAAAAGTATAGTTGATAAGACCAATTAAAATCAATGTCCATATGTTAAGTTCCAAATAATCAGTAAAAATCATAATTCCAGATACAAACCAAAAAGCTACAGTTGTTATTAAGCAAAGAACTCTTAAAAAGCCATAAAGTGACACATAATTAACCATTTTGAACTGATGGTTTTTAGAATGTTCAAAGGTGTAATGAGCAAAAATCCTGAAAAAATCATAACCTCTGATTTTCTTTACCTCTTGATTACCAGTTTTGTTTTTAAATAATTTATTTACAAGAGTTATTCCTTTTTCTTTGATTACCTCAATTAAAAATGGGTCAAGCTTTCTCGTATAAAAGTTCTTAAATTTAAATAAGTCTCCAAGTATCAAATCAAAAACTGTAGTCGGTAATAATATAATTGGTAATAGAACTCTCCATAAGTTTGCTATACCTTTTGTCCAATATTTTTTCTTTTCAAATCCGAGTAAGTATTTTGAAGGATAGTCATATTTCCAATTTGCATACTTTTCGACTGTTATTGAGGAAATAAAGTTTATTAGATGTCCAATAGCATAGCTGATTATTACGAAAAAAAGGAATTGTTCAAGTTTTAAGTCAGAAGTGCTCGCTAGGAATTCAGATATTTTAAAAGTCCCACTATTGGTTTTTATATAATCTACAATTAAATAGAGATAAATCATTAGTGCACCTGGAACGAAATATCCGAGGAAATCGTAAAGTGAAAAAGGGTTTTGTTTTATCATCTCAATTTTTTTCCAAATGTGTTACAACGTTTTGCGTATTGGCGATAGTGGCGGATTAGAAGGCCAAAACTTTCAATTTTGCACTAAGCTAAGCAACAGCCTTTTATTATTTTCTAAATTTATGAAAAAAGGAAATATAAAAGGCTGTTGCGACAAAAAAAGGAGAAACTTTCAATTTCTCCCTTAAACCGCCATTTCGCCAATACGGTGTTGAACTAAACCTTCGGTAGCTTTTCCGTTAGAAACCATATATTTAGGGTGTTAAAAAATCAAAATTATGGTAACTAAAAAAAATCTCCGGAGCAGTTAAGAGCAAACAAATACCTGAATCGCGCTTGTAGTGAAATTAATGGTTTCTCTGAACTTTTGCAACGATTCGAACGAAATATTTCTATTTTAGGTCGAAGTAAACGCACGTTCGATAATTATTCACGCCATGTAGCTGCCATGGCACTTCATTTTGGCTGTTTACCTACCGAATTAGATCCCGAACAGGTTAAAGATTATCTTTTTGAACTACAACAACGTTCCAATTCTCCTTCTCAATCGTATTTTAAACACACGGTTTACGGTCTTCGATTCCTTTTAAAAACTGAAAATCTACCGTACGATTATCTTCATTTGCCATCTATTCCTAAAGAGAAAAAACTTCCTGTTATTTTAAGTCGGGAAGAAATTTGGAAGCTGCTTCAACATGCGGATTTACTTAAACATCGCCTTTTAATTGGATTGATTTACAGTTGTGGACTTCGTTGTATGGAAGTTCGAAATATTGAACTCAAACATCTCGATTTCGATAGAAAACTCCTTCATATCGTTCAAAGTAAAGGGAAGAAGGATCGTTATGTTCCACTTTCTGATCATATCATTCGAGGAATTAAAAAATATATTTCAGTTGAACATCCTACTACATTTTTATTTACAGGAAACACTAAAGATTCCAAAGGATTTGATTCGCGTTATAGCCAACGTGGCGTTCAATGGGCGATTCAATCGGTTTGTAAAAAGGCTGGAATTTTAAAAGATGTACACACGCATACCTTGCGCCACAGTTATGCTACCCATTTGTTGGAAGATGGTGTAAATATTCTTCAGGTTCAGAAACTGATGGGGCACGAGCGCATCGAAACTACGATGGAATACTTGCATGTTTGTCAATTGGAGCAACAAAAAGTACACAGTCCGCTTGATACCGTTTTTGCGCTATGCAGCCGCAATGGGAAGTAGCTGATGTGCTGAGAAAAGTTGATTTATCCCATCAAAACTTCACAGTTCATCAAGAGAAAACACTTCGCGCATTAACGCTTTGTCGAACTGCTGCTTTGGGCGGACATGTAGATGCTTGTGATGCTTGCGGAACTATCAGCATCAGTTACAACAGTTGTCGCAATCGGCACTGTCCAAAATGTCAAGGTCATAAACGCGAAGAATGGATTCAAGCTCGCGAACATGATTTATTGCCCTGTTCGTATTATCATGTAGTTTTCACTTTGCCCGATACGCTTAATGGATTAGCGATTCATCAACCACAATTGATTTATAAAATTTTGTTTGAATCGGTTTGGGCAACGCTTTCTCAGTTCGGAAGAACCGAAAATATGTATTTAGGAATGATTGCTATTCTACATACTTGGGGACAAAATTTGAGTTTGCATCCGCATTTACATTGTATTGTTCCTGGTGGTGGAATTGATAGAAATGGAAAATGGAAACGCAAAATAAAAACTGATAAATATTTATTTTGTGTAAAAGCATTGAGCAAGGTTTTTCGAGCCAAATATGTCGCACTGTTGCGTAAAGAAAGGTTAGCTAATCAGCAATTATATGATGAGCTGTTTACTAAAAATTGGGTGGTTTATGCCAAACGTCCTTTTGGTGGACCAAAGCAAGTAATCGAATATTTAGGACGATATACGCACAAAGTGGCAATTAGTAACCATCGTATTAAAAACGTAAGCCAACAAGAAGTTACTATTAGTTACAAAGATTATAAAGATAACAGCAAAACCAAAGAGCTCACACTTAAGAATGAAGAATTTACTCGTCGATTTAGTTTACATATTCTGCCTAAACGCTTTGTTCGAATCAGGCATTACGGCATTTTAAGTAGTAGTTGGAAACGCGGTAAACTACAACAACTACAAGAAGATTTAAATATCATCCGACCGATAGTTGAACCGAAAACCCAACATAGAAAATGTTCTTGTTGCAAGGTCGGCAATCTAGTTACGTTACATGTTTTTGGACAAAGAGGACCGCCAAAAGCGTATCTTATCGGAAATACACTTGCGCCTGTGAATTAACTTTTACGGGTAAGGGAACTTGTGTTTGGTTGAATCGAAAAACAACAAAAAACGATTGAAACAGCACAATTTCAACCACAAAAAAAGCAGTAATCCTAAAATTACTGCTCGTATATCTTAAAGTCATACTTCGACAACTCCATAATACTTTATTAGCTTCCTACGGTTCCGTTCAACGGGCTTTCATCTCGTGCCCTCCGGGCAAGACGAAAGCTTAGTTATTATCGGTAGTGGCTTTATCAGTTGCTTTATTGAGTGGGGGATTGTTAGATCTTTTGCATTTTTGTTTGGCTTTTGTGTCGTTGGAAAAATGCAAATGTGCTAACAATTGATTGGAAAGTTTATATTAAGTTTTCTGTCAATTCTATACTTTCAATTTTTTGTTGTACTAATAATTTTGTCAAAGCATTTACTACATTCCACATCAAAACAGGTGGCACAGCATTCCCAATTGCTCGATATTTTCTGTTATCAGAAACGCTGTCTAATTTAAATGACAATGGAAACGATTGAATACAAGCAGCTTCTCGTGGTGTAAAACGTCTGTAACGTTCGCCAACCATTAGAACAGGGTCGGTTCCGTTTAGGCTGACTTTTGCTAAATGTGAAGTTATTGTATTACAAGGTTCATTTAAGTCTTGAACTCTCCCTTTATTCATTTTTTCTCTAACTCGCAACATTCCTTCAACTGCTCTTTGGCTGAAAAACCATTTTTCATCTTTGTCCGCCTTTTTATCAATGACTTGTTTCAAAACAATTTTCGAACCGTTTAAGGTGTTTGGTTGTGGAAATTTAAAATTGGAATAGTCGTTAAAATCTCTAAAACCTATGATAAATATACGTTCACGTTTTTGTGGCACTCCAAATTCCGAAGCATTTAAAAGTTTGTAATGAATGTGATAACCTGCTTTTTCAAATTCTTTTATAATTAATGGGAATGCTTTACCCTTGTTAGCTGAAAGCAATCCTTTAACATTTTCTCCTACGAAAAAACGTGGCTGTTTTTCTTTCAAAACCTTTACCATCTCAAAAAATAGTTGTCCTCTTTCATCTTTATATCCCAATCTTGGTGGATTTTGGGCACTGATAGAAAATGATTGACAAGGAAAACCACCCAACAAAATATCGTGGTCTGGAACTTCGCTCGGTACAATATCCCGAACATCTTTTGTTTCGCATTTATGCGAAAAATTGTCATTGTAAATTTTTGTTGCATACGGATCATTATCAACTGCGTAAACAACTTCAAAAGGCAATTCAGCATAATGCTTGTCAAGGAAATTAAAACCTCCTTGAATGCCTAAATCCATTCCTCCGCAACCGCAGAAAAGCGAAGCAACCTTTAATTTGTTATCTCCAGAAGTCTGTGCCATTGTCCTGACGTTTTAGAAAATTCAACAACTAAATTTTTATCAATTTTCAGATTGCCTGAATTGAATTGTTTAACTGGATTTTGAATAACGAAGATATTTTTGCCCTCGTCGTTAATTACCAAATAATACACAAAATATCTATCTCCCAACGTTTCTGCTGTGTCCCATTCGTTAGGTGTAAGTTTGAAGCGATTATTGTTAATTGCCTTTCTCGATTTGGTGGTTTTTACTTCAATGTATCGTTTGTTTTTCTCAATTTCGATACTTTGTAAATCGTAACCCACTCCAAGCGGTGTAGGAATTTTATTAATTAAATGCTGACGGTTTGAACCCTCTTTTGTTCTCAAATATTCGTGTGCCAAAATCAATGTTTCGCCATAATCGCCAAATATTTTTGTAGGAACTTTTCTATCATCTCTCATTCGTGAGTAATACTCTTGAATAAGTGCAGATATGTTTTCGGCTTCTCGTTCTTCTAAATGTGGTGCAAATGCTTCGATATTGTCAAAACTGTTTACAAAGTCAAACCAAACTTCTTCTAAAGCTCCAATTTCTGGATTTGTAATTACGTCTGTATTGTAGAATTTGTCGTATTCATCAAACCAAACATCATTTAATAAATGATAATTGATTGCTTCTTTATTTTCGTCATTCAAATAGTAATAGTAACCTGTTCCCTTGTGTTGCAAAAGGTTGGCTAAAACCATATAATCCAAAATATCGCCTGCATAACGATTGATGTCGCCTTTTGATGGAAATTCGCCTGTACGCTCGTTTCTTAATGCTTCGTAATCGTATTCATATTCGACTTTTTCTTTTCTGTTTTCCAGAATAAGTTTTGCGACTTCTTTTGCTTGTCTTTTACCTGTTGTAACACGCAAATCAAAATAAGCACATTGGGTTAGTTCTTCTGCTGTTACGCTAAAAGGTTTTCCTAAAAGTTTTTCGCCCTCAATTAGCAAATTGAGAATAAATTGACAAGGTTTGAATTTTATACCTGCTTCAATTTGCTTAATTACATTTTGGGATTTAATATGTCCGCCCGGATATTGGAACGAAAACAAAAAGTAATTAAAAAACTCGTCTAAATATTGATTGTTAGCAAGTCGTTTTGCCATTATACTTGGTTGAGAATATCCGTTTGTTTCTTGAATGAAACCAAACAATGCTGAAATTTCAGTCCGCCAATTATCTATTGTTTTTTGTGTTGATGTTGCATTTTTTTTGAATCCAAATAAAACTCTGTTCAGTTCGTTTTTAAAGTCATTATTTGGTAAAACAGCTATTTCAGAAATAGAGGTTGCTACATACAACAAAACTTCCTCCACATCATTTTTAAAACGTGGTCTGACGTGGTGCAAACGGAAAAAATATTCGTCTGGTATTCTGTATGTTTTTATTTCGCTCATAGATATTTCTTAATTTCTTTTGCTAATACCTTTGCCAAAATTGGTGGAACAGCATTGCCAACTTGTTTATACTGGCTCGTTTTACTTCCTAAAAACACAAATGTGTCGGGGAAAGATTGTATCCTGGCACTTTCTCTGACAGTTGGTACACGGTTGTATTTATAATGAAAATGATGTCTGTGTCCTGTATCAATCGTGAAGCTAGGTTTTTTGCTGTTTAATCTCGTCCATGCAATATTTACGTTTCTTGTTTTTCGTAATTCTTCGGGTAAATCTTTATAATTTCCACCATCTGGAACTAACGAAATAATACTTGTCGTTTGTTCGCTGTGGTTTGTGATTTCGTGGTTGTAAATACCTTCGGATTCTCCTCTTATTAGTTTTTGATATTCAGATTTTGGTTCTGTTTTGTATTTCGTTCCGTCAATCAAAGACTTTTCAGGTAAATCAGAAATTGCATCTTTTGCACTTACTGGATTTTCGATTGTTGGTTCGGGAAAAATAAATTCTTTATTGTTTTTTGTGCCGACAAAAAACGCTCTTCTTCTGTTTTGTGGAACACCAAATTCAGAAGCTAATAAAACTTTATAAACCACAGTATAACCAAGTTTTTCAAAGTCGTCTATGATACTATCTTTCACAACACCTTTTCCCATTGAAACAATGTTAGGTACATTTTCCATTAGAAAAACTTTGGGTTGATAGAATTTCACAAAACTTACAAACGATTTATAAAGTTGATTACGTTCATCATCAATAATTCTTTTTCCTGCAATGGAAAATCCTTGACAAGGTGGTCCACCAATAATTACATCAATGGCTTTAATTCCTGTCTGTTTTGAAATTTCTCTTGGTGTTTCTGTAAATAAATCAGCAACAATTCCTTTTGCGTTTTTATGTGTATTTTCAAAAGTTCTAATAGCATCTTGCCAATGGTCAATACCCAAAAGCACATCATATCCTGCTTCGATGAACCCATAAGAAAGCCCACCGCAACCGCAAAATAAGTCTATTACTGTTGGTTTATTTTTCATTGTCAAAATTGATTTCTCCTTGTTTTGTGTTTATGTTCTTCAAATAATTTACTTTTTCTTCGGCAACCATTAACGTTTCAGTTGGACAATTATAAGCATACATTTTTTTTGCGAATTGGTCGCCAAAATATTCGATTTTCAATTGGTCAATGTCAAGATTGAAAGCGTTTGCTAATTTCTCTAATCGCTTTTCGTCAAATTCTCTTTTTCCGTTTTCTATTTTACTCAAATTTGCAGAGTCAAGGTCGAGTTGAAATGCAAGTTGAGTTAAGGTCAAACCGTTGTTTGTCCTTAGTTGTTTTATGTATTCTCCAAATGTTGCTTTCATATACTTGCAAATTAAAACTTGTCAATTTATGACAAATTTAGCTAATTATTTTAGTTCTACAAGTTTTTGAATCAATTTTTCGGAATATGGGTGGTGGTTGGCTTGGGTGCGGTTGGGAAAAATTAAATGTGGTGCAAAAGCGTTGGATTGTGCGGTGGCTTTCACCTCTTTTAATTTTTGCGAAGTGTTGGCAAATTTCGTTTTTTTAGTTGATTGATTTTGTGTCGGTGCGTTCAAATGCCATTACCGATAACTTTATTATACACGAAAGTAATCAATTATTTTCAAATCTCAATAAAATGTTAAATATTTCATGCAAAGCATTACAATAACAAGAAATGAGGTTATAAAAAATATTGCGCATTTTATATAATCGTAAATTCTATATTACGCAAGTATTATATAAAATACGCATATAATTAATTTTTGTAAATAAGATTTTATAAAAAAACTTAGTATAGAAAATAAAAATTTAATATGTAATTGCGGATAACGGAACAATTAGGTATATATAAAAAGCGAGATATATCAATTATCTCGCTTTTTATTTTTTAAAACATTCTCATGTGTTTCTTCATCAATAACAGTAATGTTTTTATCAATGTAGGTTACCTTCTTTTCACCGTATTCGTGATTGTGTGTATGATAATGCACTGATCTATCTATATTAAAAAACGGCTTTTTATCTTCTTTATAGTAGTCTTTGCCATAATTTCTTCCAAAGAACAAATCAAAAAGGCCAGTGAATAAGTAATACCCACCAGCTACACATATTATAAAGAAAACAATTAAAAATATAAATGCCATAACCAAATGTACATAAAAAAATAATGCATAATATGCATATTTATTATTTAGAATGATTATAAATAACTATATTTGTTATGATATTAATATATGATTATGAGTGGGTTAAATAGTAATGATAGAGAATTACTTAGAAGATTAACCGAAAGGTTAAATCTAATTGAATCAAACGCTAAACGCATTGATGAGTTGCCTTATAAATCCAAGATAGGTAACTCGGACAAATTGCATATTTCTGAAAATGGCATCTCAAAATATATTACGGTTCAAGAGCTTTTATCAGCTATTGAAACAAGAAAGTACGACCATATACTTTATATAAACGGATTGCGAATATCTGGAAACGAATTACAAATTGATGGAGCAGGGTGGACAATATTAGAGCTTGTTTACAATTTAACAGAACCCTTTATAAAAAATGTTCCGTATGCAGCTCAAGGATTTGTACGTACAGACATCGTTATAGCAAACACGGAAAACAACCTTGAAGTTATTTTTGGAGATGAAAACGAAGGTATTTCATTCGCACCGCCAATTCCACCAAATACTGTTTTGGTTACCACTTTAGATGTAACGGATAATTCTATAAACAACACACCAGCTCCAATTGGTGGCGATGATTATAAATCAAAAATAGAAAACCGCTCAGTTGTTGTTTCAACTCCAAATACTATCAATTCTTTATTACTTGACACGGAAGCATCACACATTATTATAACTGCAGCTTCAAAAGTTGAGAGTTTAAATATCTCACAAAACAACAATGCATATCCAGGTAAAATATACAAGATAACTAATGAGCAAAGTAAATACTTAACGCTTGTTAATTCATCAACAGCTGTCGAAATTGGAAATACAAAATTTAAGTTTGTTTCAAATAGAGATTATTACTTATTACCAGGAGAAACAGTAGAATTTTATTTATCCGAAAATTTAAATACACTTGTTTTTTTAGGGACTAATAGACCGATTGAAAACAGCATAACAATTAACGCAAATACTACACTAACAAACGCACATCATGGTGCTACGTTATACGTTTTAGCGAATGTTAATTTAACGTTTTCAGCACCTTCGGTTTTAGTACCCGATTTTGAGGTAGCAATTAAAACACATACAGCTGGAGTAGCAAATATAATTACAACGGGTTGGGTGGTTTCTGCACCAGATGGAAAAAAATTAGATGTTAATACAATGGGATTTATTGGACGTATTCCTAATACGGATACACTTAGCTTCGGAGGGGCATTTTCACAATGAATTTAATTAAAAAAGTAATTTTCAGCACACCAAATTTAAAACCAAACACCTTTATTGGTGGTGTGGCGTCTGTAATTAATTCAAAAACAGAGCTATCTAATCGCTTAAATATTTCAGAAAATAATATTAAAGGTTTTAAAGTAATTAACAACGACATTCAATTTAATATCGTCGGAAATTTAGATTTTAGTTTATCTGCGTTTGCTAATATAACAACAGCGACTTACCTGCGCTCAAATGCTAATATTATAAATGTAAGGTCGGTGGGAAATAGTAGTTTTTTGTATTTTAATGAAGTTGTGTTAAACTCAAGTTTAATAACTGAATTTAGATCAAGTGCTTTCGTTAATTTAATAAACTTAAATAATTTTAATCTAATAGATTTTAAAGGCAACCTGCAAGGTTACACATTTGAAAATTCAGGAGCAATCGGTTCTGATATAACCGTAGAATGTAAGCACATGAGTTTTAATAACTTTGTAAATGCTAAATTTAAGAAAATAAGATTACCTCAATTAGAGTCAATGGGTAGGTCTAATAGGACTTTTTATTCTCAAAACTTTTCAGGGTGCCAATATGTAGAATTGATTTCAATGCGAAAGCTAAAGTTAATGTACGGTAATGAGAATACCGCAGCGCAGGGTACTTATTCAAACTTCGCAGCTGTTAAATTAGGGTGTACAATAGAAGTAAATATAGCTTTAGCAACTTCATGGAATGGAGGTATGCCACCAGATTTAACATTTGCGAAAACAAATCGACAAGCAATCGTTAAATTTTACGACGATGCAGGAAATTACGTATCAACTTTATAACCAAATAATCTATATAAAAATGGCAATATTACGATCAACCACCCCATTACCGTATGATGCTCAAAAAAGCGCACGTACTGCAATTATTCAAACAGTAATTGGAGAAATGATAAAAGATAGCAATCAAAAAACATATCGAGTAGATGTTCAGAATTTTAGAATTGAAACTGATGATACAGGTTTTGAAACACCAACTCCAATTGACAGCAAACAACCTTATTTTTTGACTTATGAAGAAGTCGATGCAGCAAGAATGAGCTATAAACAAGGTGCTCAATTAACATCTGAAGAAGAAGATGAGTTAACAGAACAAGTTGCTCTTAAAATTCAGCAACAACATCCACCATTCTTTAGTACAGCTGAAGATTGGGTAATTGTAAAACAAGATAAACCAACTGAGTAATGGAAAAACGCATTTTAAAATTAGAACTCATTTTGGCCTTATTTCTGTTTTTTATACCGGTTGTTTTAATTGGAGTAACTAACGAAATAAGACCATCAATAAGTGATTATGCTTACTCCAAATCAAATGATGTTTTCACTGCATTACTAACCATTGCTGGAGCTTTGTTTATTTACAACGGAGTTATTAATCGTGAAAAATGGTACAACATTGTTTTAGGTTGCTCTCTAATCGGAATTGGAGTTACACCACATTTAGATTATGCTGTTTTACATTATTCATTTGCAGCTTTATTTTTTATCGGTTCTATAGCGGTAATGATTATTTATTCAAGCCAACAGCAACGGTTTTTAAAAGTAATGTTGGCCCTGATCGTGTTAACTGCTTTAATTGGGTGTTTTGCTTTTAAATGGTATTCATTATTAGTTGCAGAATGGATAGGACTAATACCAATTGCTGTTCATTTTATTGGTGAAAGCACACAGAAATTAGATTAAAAGAACCGCTAAATCACCAAAAAAAAAATATAAGTAATGAAAATATTAGAAGTAATTAAAGTGTTACCAGGAGTTTTTGATTGGTACTTTAAACTAACTCCGTTAAAACGCATTCAACTAAATTATATAGTATTAATAGCAGTACTCTTAACACTATTTTATTACAATGATTCAAATCATAGAGAAAATAATATGGCTCTTACCAATAGAATTGATTCTGTCAACATTAATCGTGCTATTGAGCAAGAAAAATATACAAAGCAACTGGAGTATTATACTGAAAAATTCAATTCATTACTTGAAAGGCTTATTCACCAAAGAAACGAATCAGAAACTAAAAAAGTAGAATCATGAAAACAGCAATTACAATCTTAGGAGCAGTTATGCTAGGCTTAGTTTTCTTTGTTCCATCAACACCCGTTGATTATCCTACCGAAGAAATAATCAAGCAACGAGAAGAAATTGTTCAGAAAGAGCAAAGAATAAATTCTATGATTAAAATTATAGAATTACAAATGGAGTTAGAATCTAATTATTTAGAAAAGTAAGAAATGGGATTATTAACTATTTTTCCTTCAGCTGGTCATCATTTAAATGATCCCGGAGCGGTTTATCATGGTTATACCGAAGCATCTTTAATGATTATGTTTAGAAATAAACTAACTAAAATTTTAGATGATTTAGGCTATAAATTTATTATAGATAAAGATCATGAAACCAACACGCAGTATCAAAATAGAATTAAACCTGGTGTCGGTTCCGTTATTGCAGACTATCATGCCAACGCTGCTTTAAATCAAAATGCAAGTGGTGTAGAATGTTTTGTGTCTGACAATCCAACTGTCAATAGCTTAAAAATGGCTAATGAATTATGTGCAGTAACTGCAGAAATATTAAACATTCCCAATCGCGGTGTTAAAAAACCAAGCGAAACTGCAAGGGGAACAATTGGAATTTTAAAGAAACCAGGAACTGTTGTTTTATGTGAGCTTTTCTTTTTATCTAATAAAAATGATTTAGAAAAGTTTTTGAAAAATATTGATGCTTTAGCTAATGCTCATGCATATATTTTGGCTAAATATGAAGACTTGATTCCGTAGATATGACAAAGTATATCAGATTAATAATCATAGTAGGTATTTTTGCTCTTATAGCTTCATTAACCTACACTTGTAAACGTTTGGAAAAATCACAAGCAGAAGTTTCTCGCCTGTCAGAAAATGCAAAACAAAAACTACATGCAGATAGTTTGAAGTTTAGCTCTGAAATTTTAAAACGTGCTGAATTTGAAGAGTATTTAGAATATCAAAACAAAGAGCTTAAGCGCTTGTTGGCTAAAGAAAAAATTAATACAAGAAAGGTTGAACGTGTTATTATTACGGAAACAGAATATATTGATAGAGATACTTCGATAGTTAATCTCGATAGTATTAAAAAGTCAATACTTGCTAATTTACCAACGAAACAAAATTTTGAGCTTATTGATAGCTGTAGCACAATTAAAGGACATGTTGGTTTTGACGGTACTGTGTTAGATTTAAAAATTACTGAAAAGCAGTTTAATAATAAAATAGATGTCGTTTTGTACAAACAAAGGCGCCAATGGAAGTTTTTAGGAATCAAAACAAGACTATTTGGTAAGCGAGAAGTGACCGCTAGAGTATTTGACCAATGTGGTCAATCTTCAACCCAAGAAATTGTTGTAAAATAATTTAACGTACATATACCGTACAAAAAAATAAAACAAAAACATATAATAAGCTTAAAAACAGTGTTTTAACAAATAAAAAAGGAGAACTTAAAGTTCTCCTTTTTTATTTTGATAATCAACAAACGCTTTAAAATCAGACGATGAAGGCAATTCAAATATTTCTAAATCAAAATATTTAACTGATGCCAAAATGTGGTCAAAAATATCACCAACAATATGTTCGTAATTTTTCCAAACTTTATCTTTACTAAAAGCATAAATTTCTAACGGAATCCCTTTTTCTGTTGGTTGTAAATGCCTTACAATAAGCATTAAATCATGGTTAAGCACTTGTTGTTTTTCTAAATATTCTGTAATATATTTTCTAAACAATCCAAAGTTGGTTAAGTTCCGTCCGTTAATTAGTAAACTTTTGTCAACATTATTGCGCTGATTAAATTTTAAAATATCACGTTGCCGATGCTCAATATAATTTGTTATTAAACTAATTTTTTTATAGTAATCAAGTTCTTCATCTTTTACAAATCGAATAGAATTTTCTTTAATAAAAATATGGCGTTTGATACGGCGTCCGCCTGAATCAAACATACCGCGCCAATTTACAAATGAATCAGAAATTAAGCTGTAAGTTGGAATGGTAGTAATGGTATTGTCAAAATTTCGAACTTTAACCGTAGCTAAATTAATTTCATTTACAAACCCGTCTGCTCCGTATTTTTCTAAAGTAATCCAATCTCCAATGCGCACTAAATCGTTTGCAGAAACTTGTAAGCTAGCAACAAAGCCCAAAATGGTATCTTTAAAAATTAAAATAACTATGGCAGAAACAGCACCGAACGAAGCCAATATAGCGCGCATATCAACATCAAACAACGTTAAAATAATAGAAAAGAAGCCAAATAGCCATATTATAATTGCAACAACTTGAATGTAACTGTCAATCGGCTTGTCTTTATATCTATCTATTTCTTTTAACTGATCTTTAAAGGCTTTTAATAAACTGGTTAATATAAAAATAACAACAAAAATGGTTGTAATGTTTAATATTTTAAGGTAAATAACCTGTAAAGTTTCATGATTGTAAAGTAAATAAGGTGCTATTTTATATAAAAAATATAGCGGCGCAATACGAGCGGTATTTCTAAAAAAACGATTTTTTACTAAAAAATCATCAAATTGAAATGCAGTTTTATCCGAAACATATTCGGTAATATACAACAACCCGGTTCTACATAAAATACGCAAAAGATAAGCGATAATTAAAACCAGAATGGAGTTAATAAATAAACCTATATAATCGGCATAATAATCAGTTAATCCAAAATGTGTGAGTAATTGTGGTATTTTCTGAAAAAGATCTAGCATAATTAAGCATTTTTGCAATATTTATATTCAACCCAAAACGTTGCGAAGGGTAGAAGAGATGCTAAAAAAATTAAAGCTACGTCTTTAAACGACCATTTTTGGGGTTTAATTAATAGCACTGCTAAAACAATATAAACAATAAAAAATAAACCATGAATCCAACCAAACGGTTTTAATAAAGTTTGGTACATATCTGGAAAAAAATATTTATTGATAAACATGTTGTAAAAAAGTAAAATCCAAGAAATCCCTTCTAAAAAAGCAATAATTTTAAATTGTTTAAGCATTTTTTTATTAGTTTGAGTTAAAACTCAAAAATAGAATTTCTTTTTTGTTTAACCGTTAAAATATACAAAAAAAGCCCACAAAATAGTGGGCTTTTTTTATTATGTAAAATAGAATTATGCTTGAAACTTTTTGAATAATTTATTGTATTCACGTAAGTCAGCAATATTCGTTTTATTTTCTAAATCCAATAATAAGGAAATAAAGTAATCTAAGCTTTCTAAATTATTTTCTGTTGATAATTCAATTTCTTGTGTAATTTCTTCACCATCTTCAGATTCAAGAGGTTCATCATCTGGAATAGGAATTAAAAATGCATCATTTTCTTCAATATGTTCATAAGCTAAACGTAAAGCTTTAACTAACACAGGAATTTGAGCCTCTAAAGCATATTCGCGTAATTTTTTTAAATCAACTACTAAAGTTTGCGTAACAAGTCCGTTTTTAAATAAATCTTTCTGGATCTTATTAACTAATTTTTGTGCATTTGGATTCTCCACAGTAAAAATTGAATTAGATTATGTTCACAAAAATAAACTAAACCTTTTTTTAATACAAATAAAACTTAACTTATTACTAATATTATTATTTGAAGCTGTATAACCAACTATTTTAAAACTATATATTTTGTGAACTATAATTAATATTATGTAAAATAGAATATTCGTTGATTCATATTGGAACTTTTGTTCCACATATGTATCTTTGCTTCTCAATAAAATAATATGTCTAGAAATAAAAATTTTGATGAAACGGATTTGCTTGTTGAAGCACGTGATTTGTTTTGGAAACAAGGATATCATAATACAGCTCCAGCAGAAATTGTTGAAACGCTTACTATTAGCCGTTCTAGCCTTTATAATACCTACGGTGATAAAAAAATGCTTTTTGTTCGCAGTTTAAAACAATATGTAGCAACAAAAAGTTATGCAATGATTCAAAATCTAGAAAAAGCGCCTAATATAATTATTGCATTACAAGATATTTTGAATCAATTATTAATAGCTAATACCAATCAAAACGGATGTTTTGCTGTAAACACAGCTGTTGAATTTGCCGATTCGGATGCAGAAGTTTTTTCTATTATAGAAAATAATGACAAACAAATAATTGCAGCATTTACCAATTGCATTTTAAAATCTCAAAATATGAATGCAATAAGCAACTTAGCTCCTGCTCCAGATTTGGCCGTTTTTGTTTACAACACCATTATTGGTATGCGTGTAAGAATGCGAATGAAAAAATCAGAAGCTGAAATACAATCTATTTTCAATCTATTAATTAATACTTTAAGCCCTACAAAATGAAAAACTTAATATATGGTGCAATTGCTTTGCTAAGCCCATTATTTACCGCATTCGCACAAATGCCTTTAAAAAAGCAAATTACCGTAAATAATACCAACTGGACGTATTACGAAGCTGGCCCAAAAAATAAAAATACTATTGTATTGTTGTACGGTTGGCCGCAAACATCTTATGTTTGGCGCCATAACATACAAGCGTTAAGTAAAAACAATCATGTTATTGCTTTAGATTTGCCTGGTATGAATCCGAATTCAACAGTAGAACAATATGACACAAAATATATTGCTACTTTATTAAATCAGTTTTTAAAAAATCTGCAAATAACAAAACCACATGTTGTTGGTCATGATATTGGTGGTTGGGTTGCGGCTGCTTATGCCATTCATTATGAAGATGAATTAGCAACTTTAACGGTAATTGATGCTGGAATTCCGGGTTTAATGAAACCTGAAGTTTTTGCTCCTGAAAACGCAGTTAAAATTTGGCAATTCTATTTTAATGCCGTAAATGATATTCCTGAATTTTTATTAGATGGAAAAGAAACCGAGTATTTAACCTGGTATTTTACCAATAAAGCTTATAACAAAAAAGCAATTAGTACGGATGATATTTTAGTTTATGCTGCTGCTTATAAAAATAATATGAAACCCGGTTTTGATTATTACAGAGCCTTTCAGCAAAGCAGTAAACAAAATGTACAGCTAAAAAATAAATTAAAACTTCCGGTTTTGGCTGTTGGAGGTAAATATGCCATGGCAAACCAAGTTGGCCTTGCTATGCAAGAAATTGCCAACAATGTAAACACAGTGGTTATTGAGGATTCTGGGCATTATGTACCCGAAGAACAGCCCGAAAAATTAAACCAAATTTTATTACAACATATTCAATAAAAAAGAGAGCAATTTTGCTCTCTTTTTTATATTATAATACGCTTAATAAGCTATTTTCTTTACCACGATAATCAATATTACCTTTGGAATCCATTAAGGTAATGTCGCTCCCTAACCATTTGGCAATATGCGTGTTACCATTACCTATTTTGCGAATAATTTTGCCGGTAATTGCACGCAATTCAACTTCGCCCGAATCTTTAGTTACCAAAACTAAATCTTCTGTATTATTTAATTCTGCATAAACCATATCGCTACCTAATTTGTATTGCAATACAGCATCTTTAAACATACATAATTGTCCTTTAATCACTTTAACTTCTACCATAACAACTGTTTTTTTGTAGTTATATAGTACTAACGCAAATATTGAAAAAATAGTAGCCTAAATAGTTAAAATGTTAAAAAAAACAGATATAAAGCAAAAAGGATAAAGCGAAGCTTTATCCTTTTGTTTTATTTTAATTCAAACGATGAATTTCCTACCAATTCATCTTGTTCAAAAATGTTTACAAAAAAGAAACCTTTTTCTAAATCTGTAACCGGAAGTTCGTGTTTAATTACAACAGATTGTCCTTGAAAGTTAACTTCTTTCGGAAAGCTGTATGTTAAATATTTTTCTCCAAATAAAATCGGATCGTTTGCACCAATTACATTGTTATTGCTATCAATAATTTGTACATAATACAACTTCTCACCTTTTTTAGCCAATTTATTTGCAGCAACAGAAAACTCAATTTCTAAAACATCTGCTTTTTTTGCTTTAGATGTGTTTTTTAAATTAGTTCCGCCAAATAAACCACCTTGTTTGTATGCATGTGCACTCACGTTTGTAATAACTAATTTAGAAGCTTCTTCAACTTTAGAATTTAAAATTTCAGTTTGTTCAGCCAATTGGTTTACAATTACTTTAGATGAGTTTAACTCAACCATGGTGCTATCACGCTCGTTTGTCAAAATTTGGTTTGCTTCACGTAATTGTTTGTTTTCTGCTAAAAGCTTATCTGTTTGTTTCTTTAAAGCTAAATACGAATTTCTGTATTTTTTTAAGCTATCAACATCGCTTTTAGATTGTTGCAATTCTTTTTGTAATGCAACTAATTTATCACGTTCTGCAGTTAATTCAGACGATAAAGATGTGTTTTGAGCAATTGCTTCGTCTAATTTGTTAATAGATTCTGTAAGCTCAATGTTTAAAAGATCTTTTTCTGATTGTATTTGAGTAACCGTATCGGTATGATCGGTGCTCATTTTATACATATAACCAAAACTACCTATTAATAATAATGCCAGAATGGCTATAATAACCTTATAACCTTTTTTGTTTGAATCGTTTTCTTGCATTTGTTTTTCCATAATATTTTTTTGTTATAATGAATTTGATAGTATAAAATTAATATTTAAAAATTAAAAAGCTTATTTTTGATTATAAAATATTCTTAAATGTCATATTTCAGCACTTTTACCCCAGCTAAATTAAACAAACAGACAAAATTTAGAAACAGCGAAATAAAATTGGGCGAACGTACTGCGTTACCCAAAGATAACGAAAATATAGAACAATTTATAGCAACAACAGATGCTGTATTTATTGTTTTTGGAATTGAAGAAGATTTAGGTGTTATAGCAAACAACGGTATTCCCGGCACAAACAAAGCCTGGGAAATTTTTACGCAAACCTTTCTTAATATTCAAAACAACAATTATTTAAAAGGAAAAAACATTGCGCTATTAGGCAGCTTTGATTTTTCTGAGTTGGTTGCAAATTACAACAATACCAATTTAAAAGATGCCGATTCACTACATAATTTATACGAAATGATTGCTTTAATCGATAAAGAAGTTTCGTATTTGGTATCTAAAATTATTGAAGCTAAAAAAATACCAATCATTATTGGTGGTGGGCATAATAATGCATACGGCAATATTAAAGGTTTATCATTAGCATTAGGTAAAAGCGTAAATGCGGTAAATTTTGATGCACATACCGATTTTAGAAATTTAGAAGGCCGCCACAGCGGAAACGGATTTTCTTACGCGTACGATCATTGTTTTTTAAAAAAATATTTCATTTTTGGCGCCCACGAAAATTATTTATCTAAATCTATTTTAAAAAATATCGAAGCTACGCAAGGCAACGTAATGTTTAATACGTACGAAGAAATAATGGTTCGCGAGGAAAAATCGTTTAAAAAAGAACTTTTAACTGCTCTAAATCATGTAAATAATACCAGCTTTGGTGTTGAAGTTGATATGGATGCTATTGTTGGCATACCGGCATCTGCACAAACACCAAGCGGATTTAGTATGGAAAAAGCCCGTCAATTTGTACATTTTTTTGGTTCGCAAAAAAATGCGGCTTATTTACATATTTGCGAAGCTGCTCCTGCCCTTGCGCAACCTAATCAGGTAGGACAAGTTGGTAAAGCCATAACCTATTTGGTTACCGATTTTATAAAAGCCAAAATAGAATTATTAGATAACTAGATTTATCGTATTTTTGTAGCTATGAAATTTATAGATTTAAAACTTTCTAATAATGTTTTAGAAGCCATTAACGAGGCAGGTTATCAAGAAGCAACCCCAATTCAGGAACAAGTTATTCCCGAAATTATTTTGGGTAATGATATTGTGGGCTGTGCACAAACCGGAACCGGTAAAACGGCTGCCTTTACTATTCCTATTGTAAACAATTTACACCGAATTGTAGGTTCGGGTAAAAAAGTAAAATATATACGTACCGTAATTTTAGCGCCTACGCGCGAATTAGCACAACAATTAGGTGAAAACTTTGATTTGTTTACAACCTACACCAGCATAAAATCTTTAGTTATTTATGGGGGCGTTAACCAAGTTCCGCAAGTAAATAAATTAAAAGAAGGAGTTGATGTTTTAATTGCTACGCCCGGTCGTTTTTTAGATTTGTACAAACAAGGTTTTATCAACTTAAATCACATGCATCATTTAGTTATTGATGAAGCTGATTTAATGTTAGATATGGGTTTTATTAATGATGTAAAAAAAATCATTAAACTTTCGCCAGAAAATCGTCAAACGTTATTATTCTCAGCAACTATGCCGATGGAAGTTCGTGCTTTAGCTGATGAATTTTTAACTCGACCAAAATACGTTTCGGTAGATCCGATTTCTTCAGCATCAGCCAATGTATCGCATCAAGCGTATTTGGTTGAAAAAGAAGATAAACGCAATTTATTAAAGCATTTAATAGAAACTAAAGAACTTAAAAATGTTTTAGTATTTGTTAGAACCAAACACGGTGCGGATGCAACTAAAGATTCGTTAGTAAAACAAGGCATTAAGGCAGATAGCATTCACGGCGATAAATCGCAAGCAGCACGTAACGAAGTTTTAGAAGCATTTAAAAACAAAGAAATTGATGTTTTATTAGCTACCGATGTAGCCGCTCGCGGAATTGATATTGATGATTTGCCGTTGGTAATTAACTTTGATTTACCCAATATTGCAGAAACTTTTGTGCATCGTATTGGTAGAACCGGACGCGCAGGTGCTTCTGGTTTAGCTATTTCGTTTTGTTCTAAAGATGAAAAAACATATTTAACAACGATTGAACGCCATTTACGCGAAAAAATTAAGGTTGTTAAAGATAATCCGTTTCCTTGGCGAGATGAAAGTACATCAACCGGGAAAAAAGATTTTAGAAAAAAATTCAACCCAAATCCTGGCAACAAACCAGGCGGATCTGGATCAAATAGCAGAAAATCTGAAAATTCGAAAAAAAATAAAAAACGTTGGTATTAACAAAAAAGCTACTGAAATTCAGTAGCTTTTTTGTTAATACCAACGTTAAATAAAATCTTTTTACAACTAATCTTAGTTCATAATTTAAATATTCTTATCTTTAAAATAAATTATTCTAAGATGAAAAATTCAAAATATATATTTATGGCAGCTATTTTTTTGGCTGTGTTCTTTTTAAATTTAGTTTCAGATCAAATTCCTTTTTTAAAGCAATTGCCTAAATTAAAAACAGAACTTATCATTCCGTTTTATGTTACTGTTTTTGCAGCTTCTTTTTTATTTTATAAACGTGCCAAAAACAAGCAACCTAAAGCGTAAGTTCATATTTTTTAGCCAAAAGTGCAAAAGCAGTAACCTCGTTTGCAATCCAAGTTGCATCTTGGTTTAATTCTTGTGCCATAATTTGGGCAACTTTTGGGGCGGCTTCTACGGCAGCTTTAGCATCTAAAAATAATAATCGAATACGGCGTGCTAAAAAATCTTCTACCTTAAACGCCATTTCATTTTGCACCGCAAAAATTACGCACGCGCTAGTAAAAGCATAATTAGGATGAATTTTTTCTTGATTCATAACATTTTCTTGCTCAATTGCTTTTATTTTTTCTAAATCCGATCCGTAAAAATAGAACGGATTATTTTGATCAATTTCTTTTTTATACCCGTGAATATGTAAATTTTGTGTTTTACATTTTTTTGCTGGTAATAAACCTGCTTTACTTGTTTTATCTAAAACATCTTCGGCCATTTTTCGGTAGGTTGTCCACTTACCTCCTATTATGGTTACCAAATTGCTTTTTGCAATCATTATTTTATGGCTTCGAGAAATTTCTTTTGTTTTATCATTAGTTGATGCTGCCAAAGGACGTAATCCGGAAAAAACAGATAAAACATCTGCGCGGCTTGGTGGTATTTCTAAATAATGTTGGCAGTTAAGTAATATAAAATCAATTTCATTTTCTAATGCTAAAGGTTCTATTTCGTATGATTCTATTTTGGTATCTGTTGTACCTACCAAAACTTTATCGTGCCACGGAATAACAAATAAAACGCGACCGTCAGTGGTTTTCGGAATCATTAATGCAGTTTCGTTCGGGTAGAATTCTTTATTAAAAACCAAATGGATTCCTTGGCTTGGTTGAATGGTTTTAACTGCTTTTGGTACATCCATTTTAATAATTTCGTCTGCCCAAACACCTGTTGCGTTTAGTACAACTTTAGCTTGTAATTTATATTCTTTACCGTTTAAAATATCGGTAGCGGTTAAGCCAGAAATTTTATTATCTTTTTTTAAAAGTTGCGTTACTTGCATGTAATTAAGCAATGTTGCACCTTGGTTGGTAGCTGTTTGTGCTAAATTAATAGCCAAACGTGCATCATCAAATTGACCGTCGTGATATTGAGTAAATCCTTTTAAATCTTTTGTTTTTACATTCTTAGCTTGTAATAATCCAGTTTTGGTTTTTACGTATTTGGATTTGCCTAAACTTAAAGATCCTGCTAAAATATCGTAAAACTTTAAACCTACGGTATAAAGCAAATTGTTGTAGTACGAATAATTTGGAATTAAAAAGGTTAAATTTTTAAATAAATGTGGTGCGTTTTGGTACAGCAAACCGCGTTCAATACTAGCTTCTCGAACCAATGCAATATTACCTTGTTCTAAATACCGAACGCCACCATGAACCAACTTTGTTGCTTTGCTTGATGTACCTTTACAAAAATCTGCCTGTTCTAACAATAGCGTTTTATAACCTCGGTTGGCTGCATCTACAGCGGTACCTAATCCGGTAGCGCCACCGCCAATGATTATAAGATCCCAAGTTGCATCAAGTTGTTGTAAAGCTTCGCTCCGATTCATGTATTATGTTGTTTGTACTAATATAACAAAAAAGGAGGCAAAATAGTATATATTGCCCCCTTATTCAAAATAAATAACAAAAAATAGAATTTATCGAATCAATTAAAACTTAAGTTGATATATTTTTTCTAAATGATCGTTTGATGCCAGGTTTACATTTAAATCGGTTACATATCCCGAATTAATTCCATAAACCCAACCGTGAATGCTTACTTCTTGATTATTTGCCCAAGCATTTTGTACAATTGATGTTTTGGCTAAATCATAAACCTGTTCTTTTACGTTAATTTCTACAAATCGGTTAAAACGCTCTTCTTCATTTTCAATAGCATGTAATTCTTCACGATGCAAACGATATACGTTTTTAATATGGCGCAACCAATTGTCAATCAATCCTAATGATGAATTGCCCATGGCAGCTTTAATACCACCACAACCGTAATGCCCACAAACAATTATATGTTTAACTTTTAAATGATTTACTGCATAATCTAATACCGATAACATATTCATATCACTGTTAATTACCATATTAGCAATGTTTCGGTGTACAAAAACTTCGCCCGCTTTGGCGCCAATAATTTCGTTAGCCGGTACGCGGCTGTCAGAACAACCAATCCAAAGCAATGGTGGTTGTTGGCCTTTGGCTAATCCTTCAAAAAAATGCGGATCGTTAGCTAACATTTTTTCTACCCAGTTTTTGTTGTTGTTTAATATTTTTTTATAAAATTCGCTATGTGCCATGTTATTAATTGTTTGGAATTGAACTTAATTGTTTTATAACTTCTTGATGTGATGATTTTGCTTTTTTACGGTAATTAATTACCTGTTCGTGCTCGATATGAATTAAATACGAGGAATGATCTGAATTTTCTAATTGATATTCGGCTTTAAAACCAACTAATTTTACATCAATCTTTTTTTCAACCGCTTTTATATTTTTAAATTCAGCTATCAGATCTAAAACATCGTGCGCAATGTACACGGTGTCTGAAGCATTAATAACAACCTTAGCTTTTTTAGGAATATTATTTAAGGTGTTTTTAATTGCTGCTTTATTTAAAAAAGAAACTTCTTGAGCTAAATCAATATAAATTACATCACCTTTATGGTAATCTTCTTTTTTAAAGTAATACGCTCGTTTTGAGTTGCCGCGCAGGATGAAGAATATTGCAATCACCATTCCTAAAGCAACAGCTTTTAATAAATCTAAAAATACCACAGCTGCTAAGGTTGCAATAAAAGGAGCAAATTGGTACTTTCCTTTTTGCCAAAAATGTACAATAATAGCAGGTTTAGCCAATTTATATCCTACCATAATTAATACGGCAGCTAAGGTTGCTAATGGAATTTTATTTAATAAAAAAGGAATAGATAAAGCACAGATTAAAAGTAAAAATCCGTGAATAACAGCTGACATTTTGGTTTTAGCCCCCGCATTAATGTTTGCTGAAGAACGTACTACAACCGACGTCATAGGTAATCCGCCTAATAACGAGCTAACCATATTTCCAATTCCTTGTGCTTTAAGTTCAACATTGGTGTTAGTTACTCGTTTTTGAGGATCTAACCGATCTGAAGCTTCAATACAAAGTAAAGATTCTATAGAAGCTACAATAGCAATTGTAAACGCAACTACCCAAACTGCAGGATTAGTTATTGCAGAAAAATCGGGTATTATAAATAGGTTACCAAAATCATTAAACGATGAAATTATAGGTAAGCTAACCAATTGTTGGTTGTTAGTAATAGCTAATGAAGAATTTAAGCTGATAAACAGCTGGTTTATTAAAATGCCTACTACAACCGCTACTAAAGCTCCAGGAACAAGTTTAAGTTTTTTTAAAAAAGAAAACTTATCCCATGCAATTAAAATAGCTAATGAAACTAAGGTGATACATAATGCTCCGTAATGAATTGAGGCTAATAAATCGGCAATTCCTGATAATAAATTAGTAAGTCCAATTTTTTCTGTATACCCAAAAGCTAATGGTAATTGTTGTAATAAAATCATTAAACCAATTCCGGCTAACATACCCTCAATTACATTGTTCGGAAAGTAATTAGAAATAGAGCCGGCTTTTAAAAAGCCTAAAACCATCTGAATAATACCAGCTAATAAAACAGCCAATAAAAATACCTGAAAAGCATTATTAAATTGTGCAATTGCTGTTAATACAATTGCAGTTAATCCGGCTGCTGGACCCGTAACAGATACGTTTGAGTTACTTAAAAAGCCAACTACAATTCCGCCAACTACGCCCGAAATAATTCCAGAAAATAATGGCGCACCAGAAGCCATTGCAATACCTAAACATAAAGGCAAAGCAACCAAGAACACAACTAAACCTGATGCAAAATCAGACTTTAGGTGTCCAAAAATTTTATTTTTTGACATATATTAGTTATAAAAGTTAATCTGGCCTAAAAAATAGGCGTGCTTAATTACGATGCTTTGTGCAACGTATGTAGATTAAAATTTATACTAATTCGGGAGGTGGACTGTAAACATCTTCATAAACGGTAATGGTGTTTTTGTTTGCACCATACAAAAGTTTGTTTCCGTCTAAATTTAAAGATGCTATATAAAGAATTGAAAGATTGAAGAAAAGTTCTTCATGAGTTTCTTCGGCAGGATTAGGTTCTGTTTCGTTCGCATTTTCCTCTTCTGCCATATTGTATGTTATTTGTAATTCATTAGCATCTGCCAACCAACCAATAACTGTTGGAGCAGACAAAAAGCTTAGCCATAGAATTAAAAATAAGTTTACAATTGTTTTCATTGAAACAAATATAAAAAAAGCAGAAAAAAATATTTTAATAAAAGTCTTAAAAAAATATTAATTTTCTACTTTTCTATTTTAGGACAATTAAAAGCTTAAGATAACCAAGCTTCCATCATCCATAATGTTTTTTCTTGTTCCGAAATAAAATCGCTCATCATGCTATTTGTACCTTCATCATCAATAGCAGCAGATTGTGCTAAAATAGTACGTTCTAATTGTAAAAGCCCACCAATAGAATCTATAATAACCTGAACAGCATCTACATCTTGCGATACGTTTTTGCTTATTTTAAGCTTATTTACAGCTAAATAATCGGCTAAGGTATGTAAAGGTACGCCGCCCAAGGTTAAAACACGTTCTGCAATCATATCAACCTTAACTTGAGCGTCATTATAAAGCTCTTCAAACTTTACGTGTAATTCAAAAAAACGTTTCCCTCTAATGTTCCAGTGAATACCGCGTAAGTTTTGATAATACACTTGAAAATTGGCTAATAAAACGTTTAATTCGTTTACTAATTCTTCGGTTTCTTTTACCGGAAGTCCTAATTTATTTACACTCATAATTTGTATTTTTTATTGATTTACTCAAATTTAATAATTTTTTAGCGGTTTAAACAATAGTTATTATTGATAGCTTTTATATCTTTATAAATAAAAATTATATTATGACCATAACTCAACTACAATATGTATTAGCGGTTGCTGAACATAAAAATTTTACTTTAGCTGCACAAAGCTGCTTTGTTACCCAGCCCACGTTAAGCATGCAAATTCAGAAGTTAGAAGAAGAATTGGATGTACAAATTTTTGACCGAAGTAAAAAACCAATTCAGTTAACCGAAATTGGACAAAAAATAGTAAACCAGGCTAAAAACATAGTTAATGAATCTGATCGTATTCAAGATATTATTGATCAGCAAAAAGGAGAATTTGGAGGAGAATTTAGAGTGGCAATTATTCCAACCGTTATGCCTACCTTATTACCAATGTTTTTAAATCATTTCATTAAAAAATATCCAAAAATTAATTTAATTATTGAAGAGTTAAATACCGATGAAATTATTTCGCGATTGAAAAAAGGCACCTTAGATGCAGCCCTTGCTGCTACCCCACTGCAGGAAGATGGAATTAAAGAAATACCGCTTTATTACGAACCGTTTGTTGGGTATTTTCCGGAAAGTCATAAAAATTATGCCTTAAGTAAAATTACTACCGATGATTTATCTTTAGATGATATTTTACTGCTACAAGATGGACATTGTTTTAGAGATGGTATTTTAAATATTTGTAAAAATAAAAATACAACGCAAGATAAAAACTTTCATTTAGAAAGTGGAAGTTTTGAAACCTTAATCAAATTGGCCGATGAAGGTTTAGGTTATACGTTATTGCCGTATTTGCACACTTTAAACTTAACAGAACAAGAACAGCAAAAATTACGTTTTTTTGTTGATCCACAACCTGCGCGAGAAATTAGTATTTTGTATCCAAAAAACGAATTAAAACTCCATATTGTTGAAGCTTTTAAAAATAGCATTCAAGGTATTATTCGCGGGGCAATTGCTTTTCATGACGTAAAAATAATTAGTCCGAAATTAAAATAAAAAAAGGAAACCAAAAGGTTTCCTTTTTTTATTATTCTACATCTATTAAATATAAACTGTGATGAAGTTTAGGGTTTTGCTCTACAAACGATACTACCCATTTAGATAAAACTTCAATTTCATATGGTAATAAAGAAGCAACTACTTTTTTTAGTTCTTTAGAAAAAAGTTTAGGGTCGAAACTTACATTAATTAAAATTTTTTTAGCAAAACTTACTTTATTCGTATTCATACCTTTTTTTCTTATTGGTTAGATAGTTTAAATATAAATAAAAAAAAGATTAATCAAAAAAGAACTTAATAAATTAGCAATTATTTAATAACTTATTTCCTACATCTTAACATTTCTCTTTTTCCTGGAGGGCCAGGTAACTTTTCGGTAACAAACCCAGCAGCTTTCATGTTATTTTTAATAATGCTTCGGCAAGCATAAGTTACCAAAACCCCATTATTTTTAAGCGCTTTGTACATTTTTTTAAAAATTGATTCGGTCCACAATTCGGGTTGATATTGGTAACCAAAAGCATCAAAATAAATTAAATCGTATTGCGCTTCGTCAGTAATTTCATCAAAAAACATTTTCTTTTTATTAATAGTAAAAAAGCTATTTATAACATTTTGTTTTTCCCAAGGTGCTTGTTGTATTTTATTAAAATCGGCTTGTAAATCTAATCGATTAGCTGCAGCCGGATAATTTAATTCTGCAATTTCTGATTCTGTTAATGGATATGCTTCAATACCTGTATATTGAATGGTAACATTTAATTTAGGCGCTTTACATAACGTTACAAAAGCATTTAAACCGGTACCAAAGCCAATTTCTAAAACAGAAACGGACTGATTCTGAAACAAATCAAGTCCGTTTTTTATAAAAACAAAGTTGGCTTCTTGCAAGGCGCCAAACTTAGAATGGTAGGTTTCGCCAATTTCATGTACATATAAGGATTTAGATCCGTCTTCTGTATCAATAAAACTACGTTTCATATTATTTAATATATAATTTTTTTATGCGTGGTATCGGACCGCCACATTTTACTTCATGACAAGCAATACAAGCATCAATGCTTAAATTAAATTGCTGTTTAGCTTGTTGCGGCTTACTATAAATTTGTTCTTGTTGGTGTAAAAAAAACAGCGCATGATCTCTGTAAAACTGATCTAAATCAGACGGATCAGTAAGCGTTCGGGTTAGTATTTCCTGAAAATAGCTTGGCATTTCACCCAACGTATCATTCGCGATAATGCGATCACGTAAACGCTTGTTTTCTACATACATTTGTTCCATTAAGCCGGCCATTTCAGACATTTCGTACATAACAAATTCTGAATCAGAAGTTGTTATATTAGCTTTAATTTCAGACTTATTTTGACAAGAAAATAGCAGTAAAGATAACGTACAATACAATAAATGTTTCATTATTTTTGAATTAATACGCCGTCTGCAATAAACATTTTTAAAACTTTTGGAGCCGTAATGCTATCAATTGCTGTTTGAGATTTGCCAGCATCTTTTGCATCATGTTTAAGCTGATCCACCGATGTAATAGCTAAAAAAGCCTTGCCGTTAACCACAGCTTCTTTACCAACAGCACCTTCTTTAGGTACAAAAAAACCGTAATCGGTAAAACGAACAATAGCTTGTTCATCATTTCCTAAATCTAAACTCATCCAACAGCCTTTTTTCTTACAAGTTGCTTCGATTTCAGAAACAAATTGTGTGGTAATCGTATCACCTTCTTTCAAATTTGCATACAATACGGCCATTTCTTGTTGTGTTTTAACTTGGTTCGGATCGAAGGGCTCACCAAAAACTTCCATATTTTGCACATCTATTGCTACCTGATTTTCAGGAGTTTCAGTCTTTTTTGTACAACTTACTAATGTTGCAATAAAAAGGGCACTAATCCATATATTTTTTTTCATATTCATATTTTAAACTCATTATTCTTAACAAAAATAATATTTTTTTTAAAACTTCTGACTAAAACTTGTATTATCTAATTAATTTGTATGAAATTTACAAACATTTACATATAAATATGTAATTCGTATTAAATGTTACTTTTTAGAGTTTTTTTTTAATAAATTTGTAATAACACAACGATTTAAAAATATTAATACAAAATTAATCATAGCTCTGATTTCTAAGATACTAACATATGGAAACAACACAAATTAGTGATATTAAAATTATCAAAAGCCCAACATCAAAAATAGATTCTGTAGATTTTGAAACATTAACTTTCGGAAAACAGTTTACTGACCACATGTTGGTTTGTGATTTTATAGATGGCGAATGGCATCAACCTATTATAATGCCTTATGCGCCTTTTGAAATGGATCCTTCGTCACGCGTATTTCATTACGGACAAGCAATTTTTGAAGGAATGAAAGCTTATAGAGATGCACAAGATGAAATTTGGTTATTCCGTCCTGATCAAAACTACGAGCGTTTTAACAAATCTGCTATTCGTTTAGCTATGCCAGAGGTTCCTGAGCATATTTTTATGGACGGATTAAAAGAATTGATTAAAATTGATGCAAATTGGATTAAAAAAGGAAACGGAAATGCTTTATATATTCGTCCTTTTATGATTGGTACTAGTGATGGCGTTATTGCATCGCCTTCATTAAACTTCAAATTCTGTATTATTTTATCTCCTGTAAAATCTTACTATTCTGGTGAAGTTAAAGTTGTTATTGCAGATCATTTTTCTAGAGCTGCAAATGGTGGTATTGGAGCTGCAAAAGCTGCCGGAAACTATGCTGCACAATTTTATCCAACTAAATTAGCAAATCAAAAAGGTTTTCAGCAAGTTATTTGGACAGATGATACAACCCATACAAAATTAGAGGAATCAGGAACAATGAATGTATTTTTCCGCATTAACGATACCTTAATTACAGCGCCAGTAAGCGAGCGTATCTTAGATGGTGTTACTCGTAAATCGTTATTAGCTATTGCTGAACGTGATGGAATTAAAACAGAAGTTCGTTCTATTACCGTAAACGAAATTGTTGATGCACACAGAAACGGAAGTTTAAAAGAAATTTTTGGCGCAGGAACAGCTGCTGTAGTTAGCTTAATTGCAGGTTTTCAGTACAAAGATGAGTATTTTGAATTACCACAAGTTGCCGATCGTTTTGCAACGCAATTAAAAGAAAAGCTTAATGCAATTCAGTACAACGAAGCTGAAGATACGTTTAACTGGACAGTTAAATTATAAGACAAATTCTTACTTCATATAAAACCTTTGTATAACTACAAAGGTTTTTTCTTTAAAAAGAAAAAGCAATTTTAAAAGCTTTTCTAAGTTATCTATATATCCATAAAAGTAAAACTATGAAAAAGCTTATTTTAATTTTTGCTCTTTTTGTAGCATGCTTTAACACGCAAGCACAAAAAAAGTCAACACCAGCCAAAACAACCAAATCATCAAAAACTTTAAGTGAAAATAAAGATTTTGGACTAGAAGCTAATTACGACCAACAAACTTTATTGGTTTACTATACCAACGAAGATAAAAAAGATACCTTATTCATCGCTCAAACAGAAGCTGCTGTAATACCAGAAAAGTTTGAATTTAAACCATTTAAGGTTAATGATAAGGATTTACTTTTAATTACTTGGATTGAAAAAGTTGAAAATAAAAAAGATGGTTTTATAGAAACTACATATATAACACAACATCAAATTTGGGATCTTGTTGCACCAAGGCAATTGGCAAGTAATACGCATAAAAGTTACGCATCTAAAGATATAAAAGCTATTGCAAAAATTAAAGATGCAACTAAAACATCGGATTCAAGATCAAGTGAAGGTTTTGTTTTTGAACTTTTACCTAACGGTGATTATTCGTTAGCAACTCCGGCCAAAACCAGCATTTTTTCGTACAACGAAAAATGGAACAGATACAGATATAATCCAAATGGGCAAAATGAATAAAAAAAAAGACCTTATTAAAGGTCTTTTTTTATTATAATAATCGTAATAATTCTTTTGCGTGATTAATAGCTGATTCCGAATAATTATCGCCCGAAATCATTTCAGCAATTTGTAAAATACGTTCTTCATCATTTAATAAGTTTAATACCGAAACGGTAGTTCCGTTAACCACAGATTTTGAAACTTTAAAATGATAATCGCCTTTTGATGCAACCTGCGGCAAGTGCGTAATTACAAAAACCTGCATGGTGCTGCTCATATCATACATAATTTCGGCCATTTTGTTAGCAATTTCACCTGAAACACCGGTATCAATTTCATCAAAAATTATGGTTGGCAACTTAGAATATTTAGACATAATTGCCTTAATAGCCAACATAATTCGTGACATTTCTCCGCCAGAAGCAACTTTTTTAATTGGTCCAAAATTGGTACCGGTATTAGCAGAAAGTAATAATTGAATTTGATCGCGTCCGGTTGGTAAAAAATCTTTAGCTATTACATTTTCGTACTCAAAACGTGCATTTTTCATACCCAATTGAGCTAAAATTTCTAATATTTTAGAAATTAATAGCGGAGCAGCTTCTGCCCTTTTTTGTGTTAATTGATTTGCGATTTGTTGTAAATCGTTTGTCAATTTTTCAATTTCGGTTTGTAGAGCAGCTAACTTTGCATCAAACTCATCAACAGAAATTACTTTGTTTTCTAATTCCGTTTGTATTTCGGTTAATTCGTACACAGATAAAACACCGTGTTTTTTTTGCAATGCGTATAAAGCTTGTAATTTTTGATTGATTTGGAATAAAGTTTCCGGATCGTGAACTAAATTTTCAGTTTTAATTTCTACTTCGTGAGTTATATCATCAACCTCAATTAAAACAGATGTTATGCGCTCTAAAAGCTCATTATATTCGCTAGTAATTGCGCTTGCTTTACCAATGCTTGCCTTTAGCTCTTTTAAATTGGCTACAATGCCATATTGCTCTTCAGTTAAAATAGCTAAACCTTTGTCTAAATGTTCTTGCAAGGTTTCAATATTAGCTAAAACTTCGAGCTGTTTTTCTAATTCTTCTTGATTGATGCTTTTTAAATCAAGCTCAATCAATTCGTTTAATAAAAAAGAATTGTAATCGTATTCTTTAATTAAATCAGCTTTGTCACTTGTTAGCTGGTTGTATTCTTTTTTGGCTTTTTTATACTGTTTTAACAGCATTTGATATTGCGCTAACAACTTATGATTGTTTGCAACAGCATCAATCATTTCTAACTGAAAGCTATCTTCTGCCAATTCTGATGTTTGATGTTGCGAATGAATATCTAACAAATATTGACTTAGATTTTGTAAAACCGATAAGTTAATGGGCGAATCGTTTACAAAAGCTCTAGATTTACCCGAAGGTAAAATTTCACGACGAATAATCGTTAAATCGTCATAATCAATTTCATTCGCTTCAAAAACAGCTTGTAAATTGTAGTTTTTTATTGCAAAATGTGCTTCGATAATGCATTTTTCGTCTTTATTTTTTAACGAACTTAAATCGGCACGTTTACCCAAAACCAAACCTAAAGCACCTAATAAAATAGATTTTCCGGCACCTGTTTCACCGGTAATAATTGACATGCCTTTAGAAAATTCCATTTCTAAAGATTCAATCAATGCAAAATTAGATATATATAAATGATTTAACATTTTGGGTTATCCGTTATTTAATTTGATTCCATTTCGCGCTATTTTGAGGCGAAATTCTAGATAAAGTTTCTTTTAAATCGGAAGTAGCAATTTCTGGTCCGCCAGAAAAAACATCAACAATTTCAGTAGCTTTGGCATCAAAAAACACGCGCATTAAATAAGAATTTGGACGCGATCCGTGCAAAGCATTTAAATCTAAAACTGCTTTTTTAATTTGTTCTTTTCCTTTTTTTGTATTATCTGCCATTGCATCAATGCCGTGCAAATGATATCCAAATAAAGATTTTCTGAACGCTTCGAAATTCGGCGCCATTAAATCGGTAATAAAATAATATCGATTTTGACGATTATCACCTTGAATCCACCCAGAACGTCCAGAAGATTGTGCTACGTTTACAATATTTTGTGCTGTTTTTAATGAACTTTCTCCGCCGTTTAATGCAAACGTATCGGCATCAAGCCCAATAATTACATAAGCATAAAAAGCCAAAGTTGATGCAAGTTCTGAGCTGTATAAATCTTTATTAAAATTTAGTTGTTGATTCTCAATATAATCAAACGTAAAATCACGATCGTGCATATTTAAAACCGGGGAGCTGTATGTAGAATTGTACCCCGGGCGTGATGATTGAATTTGAATGGTGCTGTTTAAAATATTATTATCGTATGAATTAACGGTAATATACATAGAACAATCTATCAATTCAACCGGTGTATATATTCTGTTGGTCCATTTTGTGTTGTTCATGAAATCGGTAAGTTGCGTTTGCAACGTACGGAAAACCTGAGGATTCGCATTGGTTATTTGGTTGTAATTTACTTGAACGTTACATTTAAGTTCTTGTGCATTGCCCCATTGCGCCAACAATAATAAAACAACAGTATATATTTTACGCATAATGATTGATTACTTTATTGATAATATCTGCAGCAACTTCTTCTTTCGATTTTAATTCAATAGGTTCTAAATTAAAATTAGCATCAATAAAAGTTACTTTATTAGTTGGTTTACCAAAACCAGCACCTTCATCTTTTAAAGAATTTAGAACAATTAAATCTAAATTTTTCTTTGTTATTTTTTGCTTGGCATGCTCTATCTCGTTTTCTGTTTCAAGCGCAAAACCAATTAAAAATTGCTGTTTTTTAATCTTTCCTAAAGAAGCTAAAATATCGGGATTTTTTTCTAATTCTATGGTAAAATCTGCATCCGATTTTTTAATTTTTTCGCTTGCAACATGTTTGGGCTTATAGTCTGCAACAGCTGCCGCTGCAATAGCTACATCTGAGGTAGCAAAATATTGATGGCAAGCTTTGTACATTTGCTCACAAGAAACAACGCGAATTACTTGTACATTATTATTTTTAGGCGCCAAATTACTTGGGCCAGAAATTAAAATTACTTGTGCACCCATTTTTGCTGCTTGATCAGCAATATCATATCCCATTTTACCGGTTGAATGGTTGCCTATAAAACGAACCGGATCAATCGGTTCGTAGGTTGGTCCTGCTGTAACTAAAACTTTTTTTCCTTGTAATGGTAATGTAGCACTTAAATCGGCCTCAATTCGGGCCACAATGTTTTCTGGTTCAGCCATTCTTCCTTGCCCAACGAGTCCACTTGCTAGTTCGCCAAATTCGGCAGGAATCATAACATTTCCAAAAGATTGTAAGGTATTTAAATTGGTAGCCGTTGATGGATGTGCGTACATATCTAAATCCATTGCTGGAGCAAAATAAACTTTGCATTTAGCAGATAAGTAAGTTGCAAGCAATAAATTATCACAAATTCCGTAAGCCATTTTAGCCAATGTATTAGCAGTAGCTGGGGCTATAAGCATAAAATCAGCCCATAAGGCTAATTCTACATGATTGTTCCATTGTGCTTCAGTATGTTCTTCGCTATAAAAGGTAGAATAAACAGGCTTTTTAGATAACGTAGACAAACTTAAGGGAGTAACAAAAGCCATAGAAGCAGGAGTCATGATAACTTGTACCTCGGCTCCTGCTTTTATAAATAATCTTACTAAAGTTGTAGTTTTATATGCGGCAATTCCACCTGAAATACCAAGCAATATTTTTTTTCCGCTTAAAACACTCATTTTATTTTTTATTTAGAGTCTGAATCTCTATTAAAATAAATTTTATCATTTAACCATTCCTCCACTGCTAAAGCGTGTGGTTTTGGTAATTTTTCATAATATTTAGAAACTTCAATTTGCTCTTTATTTTCAAAAACTTCTTCTAAGCTGTCGTTGTAAGTAGCAAACTCATCTAATTTTTCAATTAACTCTTTTTTAATTTCAGAATTAATTTGACTTGCTCTTTTTGCAATAATAGTAATAGCTTCGTAAATGTTTCCTGTTGGCTCTTCAATTTTTGATTTATTGTAAGTAACAGTATTTACAGGAGCAGTGGTCTTTTTTAAATCCATGATTCTATTTAATTTGAGTATTTTTCTAATTCGTTATTAACCGTTTCAATCATATTATCGGCTTTGTTTTTGTATTTTGAATCAGTATATGATTCTATAAAAGCATTATAGGCATCAGCTGCTTTACGCAAGCGTTCTTCTTTTTTATCTTCAACACTGTTGATCGCAAGTTTATATAGCGAATCAAATTTAGAAAACAAAGCGTCTTCCTTATATTTAGAGCCTGGATAATCAATCAAAAAATTATCTATAGCGACAATTGATGCGTTATAATTGCGTGTGTATTCACCAATAGTATTGTACTGATTAGCAATTTCGAAAGCTTTACGTTCTAACTTCTCGGTCATATTTTCCATAAGCTGGTTTGCTTCAGCAATTTGCTCTGAATCCGGATAAGCATCAATAAAAGCTTGCAAAGTTTCAATCGCTAAATACGTATCACTTTGATCTTGAGAATAAACAGGAGAAACAAGCGTATATGCTTTACCACGTAAAAACATAGCTTCTTCTCGCTTTTCTGAAGTTGGATATCCGTTAATGAACGATTTGAATTGCTCGGCAGCTAAATAATACTGTTTCGTTTCGTAGTATGCTTTTGAAAGTCTGTAAAATAAAGCTTCACCCGATGGCCTACCGCGATATGTGCCTGTAACTTGCTCATACAAACGTATGGCTTTGTTGTACTTCCCTTTGTTAAAAAGTTCGGTACCTAACTCATATTTTTTAGCCTTGTCTTCAGATTTTAGCGTTTTTTGGTATTGACTACAAGAGCTTAAAACAGCAGTTATAGATAAAGCAATTATATATTTTTTCATAAATTTTTATACAACACGCATCGCTGGTCAAAATGCGAATGCAAAATTAAATATTTTTAATGGATAAATAAAATAAATTATTAGGCTTGCGCTGAATTTGCAGCATTTGTTTGTCCTGAAAAAGTTTTCATATCATTATCAAACAAATAAAGCCCACCTTTATCATCACCAATTAAATTAATTTTATCTAAAATTGTACGTGCAGTAGCTTCTTCTTCAATTTGTTCAGAAACATACCATTGTAAAAAGTTATGAGTTGCATAATCTTTTTCTTGTAATGAAATATGTACCAATTCGTTAATGCATTTAGATACATAAACCTCGTGCTCAAACAATTGTGTAAAAAGCGTTTTGAATGACGAATGATCTAATTCTGGCTTAGAAACAGCTGGTATTACAGCTTCGCCACCACGTTGGTTTACGTATTTTATAAGTTTTAACATATGCAAACGTTCTTCATCTGCTTGTTTGTACATAAAAGTTGCAATCCCTTCAAACCCTTTAACTTCGGCCCATGATGCCATGGCTAAATATATTTGAGAAGAATCTCCTTCTACACGGATTTGATTATTTAAAGCGGTTTCGACTGATTTTCCTAACATATTTATTTAGTTTTTAACTTAAAGCTTCTAAGATATAATATTTTTTGTAAAATTGGCTAATCTTTTTGCCAAATCATCGTTTACGTTTACTAAAGGCAAACGCACCGTATTTTCGCAAAGGTTTAACGCTTTAAAAATTTCTTTAATACCGGCAGGGTTACCTTGCTCAAAAATCATATCAATAGAATCTGCAATTTGGTAATGTAACGCGTAAGCGTCGGCAACTTTATGTAGCAAACCTAAACGAACCATTTCCGAAAATTGTTTTGGGTAGCCCTCACCTATTACCGAAATAACACCGGCACCACCAGCTAAAACCATTGGTAAAGTAATCATATCATCACCAGAAATAACTAAAAAACCTTCGGGTTTGTGTTGAATTATTTTCATGGCTTGAACCAAATCACCAGCTGCTTCTTTAATAGCAATAATATTTTTTACATCATTTGCTAAACGAATTACCGTTGCTGGTAAAACATTAGAACCGGTACGTCCTGGAACGTTGTAAATAATTACCGGAACTGGAGAATTTTCGCCGATTGCTTTAAAATGTTGGTAAATTCCTTCTTGCGTTGGTTTGTTGTAATAAGGCGATACCGAAAGAATAGCATCAATCCCTTCAAAATTGCGTGTTTTTAATTCGTTTACAACTTCGGCTGTATTATTTCCTCCAACACCTAAAACTACGGGTAAACGTTTGTTATTTGCTTGTAAAACGGTTTTAATAACCAATTCTTTTTCTTCAGCTGTTAAAGTTGCTGATTCTGCAGTAGTTCCTAAAACTACTAAATATTCAACACCACCGTCAATAACGTGGTTTACAATGCGTACTAAAGCTTCTGTATCTACAGAAAAATCCTTTTTAAAAGGCGTTACTAATGCAACACCGGTTCCTACAAACTTTTGCATGTTAAGATATAAGGTTAAATGATTTTAAAATTTTTTGTAATGCGGGTAATTGATCCGCATAAGTTGCTGTGGAGCTAATCAAAGATACATCAAAAATATCATTACGTTGGTCAGTAATTTCAAATTTATACGATGCCGGAACTCCATTTATAATTTTATTAACATATTTATTTGATGGCGAAAAACAGATACAAAGCTTATATTCTTGTTTTAAAAGTGCTTTAGTTTGCGTATTAATAAGTTGCGCTTTCCAATTAAAGGATTTTTGCGTGATGTAATTCGGATTAGATGCATCTTCCTCTTTTTTATCGGCATCAAAATACACAAAGGTAACCGTGTAGTTTTTTAAAATCGAATTTTTTAATTCGGTTTCTAATTGTTGTAGATTAGTTATAGCATAAACGTTTAAAACCACCAAAACAGCCTTATTAGAAGCAGGAATAACATGCTTTTTTTTTCTTATATTTTTTTTTAGAAAAAAATTCTTCGTTACATTCAAAAACATAGTAATTTTGATGATTATAAAATGATTCTTTTAATTATGGCAAAATTAGTAAAGTACAACCGTTTGTTTGCAATAAATTTTAGTTTATTAGCAAGTTTAGCAATTTCTGGTTGTGCCCAACAAAGTTTTCAAACCACGGGCATTGAAGCAAAAAACATTCCAATTAATTCAGATTATTCAGAAAATGCTGAAATTTTAGAATTTATTGCTCCTTACAAAAACAAAATTGATACGGATATGAACACCGTTTTAACCCATGCAAGCGTTGTTTACGACAAAGCTAACGGAAAATGGCAAACAAATATTGGTGATTTATTTGCTGTTTTTGTTGAAGAAGCCGGAAACCCAATTTACAAAGCACGCACAGGAAACGAAATTGACATGTGTTTGTTAAACCACGGCGGTATTCGTGCTATAATTCCGGCTGGTGAAGTTAAGATGCGAAATGCTTTTGAAGTCATGCCGTTTGAAAACAGCTTGTATGTAGCCGAATTAAAAGGCGAAACCATTTATAAAATGGTTGAATATTTGCTACGTGAACAAAAACCGCATCCGTTACATAACATTCAAATTGTTGTAGATCAGCAAACCAATCAGCCTAAATCAATTAAAATAAAAGGAGTTGAAGTTGAAAAAGATAAAATTTATCACGTGGCAACCAACGATTATTTAGTAAACGGCGGCGATTACATGGTTTTCTTTAACGATGCGGTGCAAAAACACGATTTAAACTACAAACTGCGAGATATAACTATTGATTATTTTAAAAAAGTTGATACGTTACCAGTAATTAAGCAATCTATTTTTATTTTTGAATAGTTATGAAAAGAAGAAATTTTATTAAAAATACCTTAGCAACTTCTGCCCTATTATCTTTGGGCGGTATATCTTTAAGCAGCTTTACTGATAAAAAACCTAAAAAAATAACCATATTACATACCAACGACACGCACAGTCATATTGAAGCTTTTCCGGCAGATCATCCATTAAACCCGAATATGGGCGGCGTTGCTCGTCGAGCAACTTTGGTTTCTAAAATCCGTGAAGAAGAAGATAATGTTTTGTTATTAGATGCTGGAGATATGTTTCAGGGTACGCCCTATTTTAATTACTACGGCGGAGAATTAGAATTTAAGCTAATGAACATGTTGGGTTATGATGTAGCAACCATTGGCAACCATGAATTTGATAATGGATTAGAAGGTATTTTAGCACAATTACCTAACGCTCAGTTTGATATTGTAAACGCGAATTACGATTTTTCGAATACTATTTTAAAAGGCATGATTAAACCTTATAAAGTTATTGAAAAAGATGGTGTTAGAATTGGTGTTTTTGGATTAGGAATTGAATTAGAAGGTTTAGTAGATAAGAAAAGCTTTGGAGAAACTATTTATTTAGATCCGATTGAAGTTGCTACAACCATTACCAATACATTACGCAACGAAGAAAATTGTGATGTAGTTATATGCCTTTCGCATTTAGGTTTTAAATTTAATAACGAACCCGATAAAATTTGTGATTTAATTTTAGCCGAACAAACCGAGGGTATTGATGTTATTATTGGCGGACATACTCATACGTTTTTAGACAAACCTGTGATTAAAAAGAATAAAGTAGGCAAAGAGGTTTTAGTAAACCAAGTTGGAGCTTACGGCATAAACCTTGGTAAAATTGATTTGTATTTAGACGATACCAATAAAAAAATTGGCCATGAAGGCATTAGCATAAAGATATAAAAAAAGAAGAAGCGGTTTTTAAACCGCTTCTTCTTTTTTATTATTTATTAAGTAATAATTTATCAGAAAAAAGTAAAAAATACTTTGTGTTATTAAAGACCAGAAATATAACGATTCTATTTCAACGTAATAAATTTGACACACGTAAATAAAGCTAGAACAAATCATCATAAAAATAGCTATTAAAAGTAGCGTTTTTTTCATGGTTCGCTTTAATATAAATGAAACCGTAGTTAAAATAGACATAAGCAGTAATATAACACTTGCAACTAAATACAGCGGTTTATATTCAAAATTTAAAACAAAAATAAAATCGATAAACTGAAAGTAAATAAACAGATATATAAAAACAATTCCTACAATATTGTAAACTTTCTTTTTAGTTATCAGTTCCTTATTATCTTCTTTTAACATTTTAACAATGCTAAATAATATAACTATAAAACTTAAAATATAAAGGCAAATAACCCAACTTAAAGAATTTTCTGGCTTTGTTATTAATACAATATCAGCCGAAAAAAAAATTAAAAACAAAAAAACAACAAAGTTTTCTGGAGCTTTACAACCTTGAATATAATACAATAAAATTGATGGCACGATTAACGATTTAGAGATTAAAATCAGTAATTCGAGCTGGTAAATTCCGGCTAAAATATAAGTTAAACTAGCAATGCTAAACAAAATTAGCGCCGGATTTTTTTTAAAATCAATTCGTAAGTAATGTATCGAACTCCACTTCACTCAGTATAGGAATATTAAGTTTATTTGCTTTTTCTAATTTAGCTGGCCCCATATTATCTCCAGCAACTACATAATGGGTTTTAGATGAAATAGAGCTTCCAACTTTACCGCCATTTGCTTCAATCACAGCTTTAATTTGATCTCGAGAATACTTGGTAAAAACACCTGAAACTACAAAAGTTTTTCCTGAAAAAACAGTAGATTCTAACACCAATTCTTTTTCAACAATTTCAAATTGCAATCCGTATTGTTTTAAACGCTGAATCAGCAATTTATTATCTGCATCAGCAAAAAATTGCACAACGCTTTCGGCAATACGATCACCAATCTCATCAACTAAAATCAATTCTAAATGCGTGGCTTGCATTAAATTATCAATATTTTTATAATGCTGCGCCAATTTTTTAGCAACCGTTTCACCTACATAACGAATTCCTATTGCAAATAGCACGCGTTCAAAAGGAACTTGTTTTGATTTTTCGATTCCGGTAATTAAATTTTCTGCCGATTTTTCAGCCATTCGCTCTAACGGTAGTACTTGTTCCTTTTTTAATTCATATAAATCCGCATAGCTGGTAACCAAGTTGCTTTTATACAACAAAGCAACAGTTTCGCCACCAAGCCCTTCAATATCCATGGCTTTGCGCGAAATAAAATGCTGAATTCTACCAATTATTTGCGGAGCACATCCGTTGTAATTTGGGCAATAATGCTGGGCTTCACCTTCTTTACGTATTAATTCTGTGTTACATTCCGGACAATGTGTAATGTATATTACCGGAATAGAGAAAATGTCACGTTTTGTAGGGTCTACAACTCCGATAATTTTAGGAATAATTTCGCCTCCTTTTTCTACATAAACTTCGTCACTTAAACGTAAATCTAATTTTTCAATCTGATCGGCATTATGTAATGAGGCACGTTTTACAATAGTTCCAGCCAATTGTACGGGTTTTAAATTAGCAACCGGAGTTATAGCGCCGGTACGCCCAACTTGATAGGTAATAGATTCTAAAATGGTAGAAACTTGTTCTGCCTTAAATTTATAAGCAATAGCCCAACGTGGTGCTTTGGCTGTATAACCTAATTCTTCTTGCTGGTTAAAATTATTTACTTTTACAACAACACCGTCTGTTTCATAAGGTAAATCATGACGTGCAACATCCCAATGTGCAATAAAAGCTAAAACTTCGGCAATCGAATTCGCTAAAATAGAATGTTGCGGTACATTAAAACCCCAGTTTCTGGCTTTTTGCAACGCGGTAAACTGCGAATCGAGTTCGTGATTAATACCTACTGTATTGTAAAGCAAACATTCTAACGGGCGCTTTGCCACTTCGGCACTATCTTGAAGCTTTAAACTACCTGACGCTGTATTTCTTGGATTGGAATACGGTTGCTCACCAATATCTAAAAGCGCTTCGTTCATTTTATTAAACCCGGCGATCGGTAAAACAATTTCGCCTCGAATATCAAATTTTGATGGATAATCGCCATGCAATTGCAGCGGAACAGATGAAATGGTTTTAACGTTTGCCGTTACATCGTCGCCCTGAAAGCCATCTCCACGCGTAACAGCACGTAATAACTTACCATTTTCATAAGTAATACTGATTGATGCACCATCGTATTTTAATTCACAAACATACTGAATAGGCACATTACCAAGCATTTTCTGAATTCGAGCTTCCCAATCTAACAAATCGGCTTCAGAATACGAATTATCTAGCGAATACATGCGATATTCGTGTTCAACCGTTTCAAAATTTTTGGTAACCGCTCCTCCAACACGTTGCGTTGGTGAATTGGGATCAAAAAATTCTGGATTTGCGTTTTCTAAAGCTTGTAATTGTTTTAATTTTTGATCGAAATCAAAGTCAGAAATTACAGGTTGATCTAAAATGTAATACTGATAATTATGTTGGTGTAATTCGGATCTAAGTTGCTGAATCTGCTCTAAAACAGTCATATATAAAAAAATGGTTAAATTAGATTTGTGCTTCTAATTTAACCATTTTTATTCATTTTTTATATACAGCAAGCTGTATTTATTTTTCTAGCATATTGTAAACGTCTTGATACAAAGCACCGTCTGACAAAATAGCGCCTTGCTGAATAACTTTAAAAATATCTAAGTTACGTTCGTCATCAAAAACTTTGTTTCCACGATGAATTTCAACAAATTCAGTAAACAAATGATCGCCCAACCATTCCAATCCTGCTTTTGTTAAAAAATCAACATCCGGAACTAATGCTTTTATAATGATGGTGCTCATGTAAACTTCGGTACATTCAAACAAAAAAATATAATTTTTAGCAAAATGTTCTAAATATTTAGCATTTGTTAAAACTCCTTCCCAGATTAAATCTGAAAAAACATCCAATTCTTGTTCGGCAACTTCTGGGCTATTTTTTTTTATAGCATCCCATTCGTTTTTATCTATTTGTTGAGAAGCTAAAAAATTAGAAAACTCCTGATTTAGCTCTTCAAATTGTTCTTTTGTGAGTCTGGTATATTTCATTAATGAAAAATTTTTACAAAGATACAATGTATCTATAAATAAAAAAACCTTCTCGATAAGAGAAGGTTTTATTTTGTATAACTACATAAAAATTAAGCTTGTTCAGCAATAATTTCGTATGGTAATTCAACAATAACATTACGGTGTAAACGAACAGTAGCATTGTATTTACCGATACGTTTGATAACACCAGAAGTGATATATTTTCTTTCGATTGCATGACCGTTAGCTTCTAAAGCTTCAGCAATGTTAGCATTAGTAATAGAACCGAATAATTTTTCACCTCCTGCTTTAGCAGTAATTTTAATATCTAAAGCTTTAATAGCTTCTGCAATTGCAGTAGCATCAGCAATAACTTTAGCTTCTTTGTGCGCTTTTTGCTTTAAGTTTTCAGCTAAAACTTTTTTAGCTGAAGGTGTTGCTAAAATAGCAAATCCTTGAGGGATTAAGTAGTTACGACCGTATCCTGGTTTAACAGTAACTACATCATCTTTAAAACCTAAGTTTTGAACGTCTTGTTTTAAGATAATTTCCATGTTGATGTCCTTTTTAGTGTAGAAGTTAGGTTTAAAAAAAACCAACAACTAAATTTTAATAGATTATTTTAATAAATCTGCCACATATGGCATTAACGCTAAGTGACGTGCTCTTTTAACAGCAACAGAAACTTTACGTTGGTACTTTAATGATGTACCTGTTAAACGACGAGGTAAAATTTTACCTTGCTCGTTAACGAATTTTAATAAGAAATCAGCATCTTTATAATCGATGTATTTGATTCCTGATTTTTTGAAACGGCAATATTTCTTTGCTTTGTTTGTTTCAATGTTTAAAGGCGTTAAATATCTAATATCTCCGTCTTTTTTACCTTTTGCAGATTGCTCAATTGATGACATGATAATTACGCTTTTTTAGTTTTTAATTTCTCTCTTCTTCTTTCAGCCCAAGCAATAGCGTCTTTGTCTAATGCTACAGTTAAGAAACGCATAACGCGCTCGTCGCGACGGAATTCAGTTTCTAAATTGATAAGCGCATCTCCTGGCGCTTTGAACTCAAATAAGTGATAAAAACCACTTTTTTTGTGTTGAATTTCGTAAGCTAATTTTTTTAAGCCCCAATCTTCTTTAGATACCATTTGAGCCCCTTTAGAAGCAAGAAATTCTTCGAATTTTGCTACTGTTTCCTTTACCTGAGTTTCAGATAAAACGGGATTCAAAATGAAAACAGTTTCATAATGATTCATAATACTAAACTTTTAATGTTTTTATAATCGGGTGCAAATATAAAGCTTTTTTCTAAGTATTAAAATTTTTCGCACAATAAATCGTTGTAAAAATTATTTTCTTAAAAACATACTAAAGTACTACGTTTTTTGTTTATATTGTATTGATATTATTACTATTAACAAACCCATTCACCATGAAAATTAACTGTATTGTTGTTGATGACAGTAATGTTCAGCGACAAACCATAGTACGCCTAGTAAACGACAATCCTAATTTAACGTTAATTGGGGAGTTTTCTAACGCGTTAGAAGCCAAGAACTGCATCTCAAACCAAGATGTACATTTGGTGTTTTTAGATATTGAAATGCCAATTATTAATGGTTTTGATTTATTAGACGGATTAAAAGTAAAACCACAAGTTATTTTTATTACCTCTAAAGCAGAGTATGCTGTTAAAGCTTTTGATTATTCGGCAACAGATTATTTACAAAAACCTTTTAGCAGAGAGCGTTTTAACCAAGCGGTTAAAAAAGCTTTGGGCTTAATATCGTTAAGTAAAGAAAATTCTGACGAGGAGAATCCTTTTATATTTATTAAAAGTAATTTAAAGAAACTAAAACTTTACATTTCTAGAATTAAATGGATTGAAGCTTATGGCGATTATGTAAAAATTATTACAGATACTGAAAATCATTTGGTTTTAGCTACTATGAAATCATTTGAACAAGAATTGCCTAATGAAAAGTTTATTCGTGTACATAAATCATTTATTGTAAACGTAGATAAAATAGACAAGTTTAATAGCAAATTTGCAGAGATTGGCGCATCTAAAATTCCGTTAAGCCGTAATAAAAAAGACGAGCTTTTTAGATTTATAGAAAACCTATCTTAATAAAAATCTACATTTAAGCTGATTTTTATACTTCGATATTCGGAAATGCTATCAAAACTTTGCAAGGTACGTTGCAAAGTTTTTTTTGTGTTGCCTAAATGCTCTTTATTTGAAATTTTAAAAAGAATGGTACGTATGTACTCATTTTTAATTTTATTAACCGCAGGTTCTTCAGGTCCTAATATTTGAAAATTCGGAAACTGCTGCATTAAAGCATTGTACAACCAAAACGAGCCCGATTTAAGCTTTTGCACATCTTTATGCTTTAAGGTTATTTTAATTAGCCTATAAAATGGTGGATATTTAAAGTTAGATCGCTCGTACAGCTGTTCTTTATACATGCCCAAATAGTCATTATTACAAACTTGCTGAATAACATTATGGTAAGGATTATAGGTTTGTATCATTACCAAACCTTTTTTATCGGCACGTCCTGCCCTACCTGCAACCTGAACCAATAACTGAAAAGCGCGCTCGTGCGATCTGAAATCTGGAATATGTAGCATATTGTCTGCATTAGGCACACAAACCAAAGTTACATTATCAAAATGCAAACCTTTAGCTAACATTTGGGTACCAACTAAAACATCAATTTCTTTATTTTTAAATTGATCTAACATTTTCTCGAATGCATTTTTACCTCGTGTTGTATCTTGATCCATACGAGCAATTTTAATGTTCGGAAAAAATTCAAGCAATTCAGATTCGATTTGCTCGGTACCAAAACCTTTAGTATTTACATCGGTTGCATGGCATTTTACACAGCGTTTAACAAACGATTCGGTATGTCCGCAGTAATTACATCTTAAATTACCCGAAAACTTATAATACGTTAAGCTTACATCGCAGTTTACGCAATGCGGCACATTGCCACAAGCATTACATTCTACATACGGCGAATAACCACGGCGATTTTGCAAAACAATAACCTGTTCGCCTAAAGCCAATTTATCACGAATGGCATCAATCATTTTATCACTAAAATGACCAATCATTTGCTTGCGTTTGTATTTTTCAGTTAAGTCAATCAGTTCAATATCAGGCAAAACAACATTGTTAAAACGTTTAGTTAACTCAACCTTTCCGTATTTTTTTTGCACGGTATTGTAATACGTTTCTAAACTTGGCGTTGCCGAACCTAACAAAACTTTTGCCTGGTGAATATGAGCCAACATAATAGCCGTATCGCGCGCGTGATAACGCGGCGCAGGATCAAATTGTTTATAGGTTTGCTCGTGTTCTTCGTCAATCACTATCAACCCTAAATTAGAAAAAGGTAAAAATATAGCTGAACGCGCGCCAATAACAACTTTAGCTTTTGGAGATTGTTCTAAAACTTGCTGCCAAACTTCGGCCCTTTCGTTATTGGAATATTTGGAATGATATACCGCAACATCGTTACCGAAATAAGCAGTTAAACGGCTAACCAATTGCGTGGTTAAAGCAATTTCGGGCAACAAAAATAAAATTTGTTTATTTTGAGCAAGATATTGTTCGATTAACTTGATGTAAATTTCGGTTTTACCCGATGCAGTTACACCGTGCAATAAAGTTGTTGTATGATCTGAAAACGATTCTTGAATTTGATTCAACGCAATGGTTTGTGCTTTAGACAAATTAATTTGGGTTTGAACTGCAGCATCAAAAACAACACGGTCTTGATTTTCAAAATATTCTTCGAATATATTTTTGGTTACCATGGTACGCAAAACCGCGCTTGACGTTTGACTTTTTTCTATTAAATCTTTAGCTAAAACTTGTTTGTTGGTTGCAATTAATTGATAATAAGCCAAAACCAATTGGCGCTGTTTTTCTGAACGATTAAGCATGGCTAACAAATTAGCTAATCCGGCTTTATCGTTGGCAAATTCAGCTGCCAATTGAATATATTTAAGTTGTTTAGGCTTGTATTTTTCTACCACGGTTTCGGCCAGCGTAATAACTTGCTTTTCTAAAAGCGATTGAACGGGTTTAAAAACATCTTTTTTATTTAAAATTTGCTGAATTTCTGTAATTTTTAAAGATGCTTGTTGTTCTAACGCTTGAACAATTAGATATTCGTTATCGGTTAAATTTTCGATCGAAATTTGTTCTTCTGCATTTATTTGCACCACAGTTTCGCTTTGTAATAAAAAAACAGATGGTACTGCGGCTGTAAAAACATCGCCAATATTACACATATAATACGCGGCAATAAATTGCCAAAGTTGCAATTGCTGTGGGGTTACAAGCGGTTTCTCGTCAAGAATTAAAAAAATATCTTTTGCCTCATATTTTTGTAGTGCGTTTTGATGCTTGGCCGTTACCAAAGCGGTGTAATATTTATTTTTACCAAACGGAACCATAACGCGAAAGCCGGAATCTAAAAATTCAAATTCTGCTAAAGTTACTTGATATGTAAATGTTTGTGGTAAAGATAAAGGAATGATTACATCTATAAAAAACGACATGAGGCAATTGTATTTATACAAATATCGTAGAAAAAAAAAACACTTCCTAATTAAGTTAGAAAGTGTTTTTTTTATGTTTACTTGCTTATTTAACGCGTGTCCAATATTGCGTACGGCCAGCGAATGACATACCAATATATCCGCGAACATCAAGCTTATCTGCGTTATCTTTATTTAGTTTTATGATGCAGCTGTATTCTTTACCATTGGTTGGATCTAAAATTTTTCCGCCAGAATATTCGGCCCCATCTTTATCCATATTTTTAATAATGGTTAATCCTTCTAGCTTTTTACCTTTATCTGCACCTTTACATTCGGTACAAACGTTATTTTTTTTAGCCGGATTTAAAACTTCAATAATTTTACCTTGTAGCTTACCATTTACTTCGGTAATTTCTACAATAGATTTTGCTTCGCCCGTTTTATCATCAAATGTTTTCCATTTTCCTGCAACAGATTGTGCAAAACCAACAGCTGTGCAAGCAACTGCAAACGTTAAGGTTACTAATAATTTTTTCATAGTTTTAGTTTGTTTGTTAATTTACGAATCTAATTTTGTGGTTTGTTTAGAAATACGATAACTATTAATAGATGCATTTACCTCAAAACCTAATAGGATAATAATACTAATAATCCAAATATATATCATTAATACTAATATTGCACCTATTGAACCATAAAATTCATTATATCTTGCAAATTTTGTTACATAAATACCAAAACCATAAGAACCTAAAACCATTAATGCTGTTGAAAATAACGAACCTGCGTTAAAAAACGGCAAATATTTGGTATGCTTGGTTCCGAATTTTAAAATTAATGAGTTTACAACCAAAATTAAAAACAGCAAAATTGAATAACGCGAAACTTGAATTACATACAATTCATCTATTGGGATAGATTCTGAAAAATGATGCACAAAATATTCGGTTACTACAATTGCAGCTACTGCCACAATTAAAATAGCACTGATAACCAATGACAAAACAACCGCAACAAAATATTGCCTTAAGAACGACCGATTAGAACTTAACTGACTAATATGATATGAGGATTGAAATCCACCCAAAATGGCATTAATACCATTTGCCATTAAAATAATTGACAGAAAAAATCCGGACGAAATTAAACTGCGATGGCTGTTGTTTAAAATATCTTTTATTACACCTTCAATTGCACCAAAGGTGGTTGGCGGAACATTATCGGCAATAAAATCTAAAAAGTTTTGCTGAAAACCTTCCAAAGGCACAAAAGGCAATAAGTTTAAAATAAATAAAATAAACGGAAACATAGCCATAAAGAAACTAAAAGCTACAGATCCAGCCCGATATGAAAAGGCACCCCTAAAAATTCCGGTTAAATAGATTTGAAAAAAACGATAAATAGAAAGCCCTTTTAGCCCAGGAAAATAAATAGAATTTAGAAAGCGAATTGCTTTTCTGACCCAAGTGTATTTTAAGATTTTTCTATTTTTATTTTCAAACATTATTTACATTGCTTTTAAACTAAAATCCATATTAGAAACCGAATGCGTTAAAGCACCGCTGGAAATGTAATTAACCCCACATAAGGCATAATCACGAATTGTTGTTTCGTTTATTCCTCCAGAAGATTCGGTTGCACAATAATCTCCTATTAAATGTACTGCTTTTTTGGTATCTTCAACACTAAAGTTATCAATTAGAATTCTGAAAATACCCGTATGCGTCATAATTTCTGCAATTTCATCAAGGCTTCTAGCTTCAACTACAATTTTAAGATCTTTATTGTTGGCTGCTAAATATTTTTTTGTTTTGTTTATTGCAGCAGAAACCCCACCGGCAAAATCAATATGATTGTCTTTTAACATAATCATATCGTACAAACCGAAACGATGGTTTTCGCCACCACCAATTTTTACTGCCCATTTTTCTAAAGCACGAATTCCAGGAGTTGTTTTACGCGTATCTAAAATTTGAGTTCCAGTTCCTTGTAGTAACTGCACGTATTTATTTGTTTTAGTTGCTACAGCGCTCATGCGTTGTATTACATTTAAAACTAATCGTTCGGCTTTTAATATGGATAAAGAAGATCCTTCCACTGTTAAAATAACATCACCATATTGTACTTTTTCGCCGTCTTTTTTAAAAATGTTAACTTTTAGAGTAGGATCAACTTTTGCAAATGTAATTTTTGCAAATTCAACTCCTGCAACTACCCCATTATCCTTACAAATTAGCTGCGCTTTGCCTATTTCATCAGCAGGAATGCAGGCTAAAGAAGAATGATCTCCGTCACCAACATCTTCTCTTAAAGCGTTTTCTATTATTATATCTAGCTCTTTATCAAGGGTTTTAAACCAATCCATTTATTTTATGTTTTATATTTTTAACATTTCAAATATACAATTATTCACAATACGACAATTACAATCTTATTTTGATTAAGAGAATGCTATTAATAGCTTAAGTATTACAAAAAAATGATAAAAATCATTTTTTTGTAATACTTATCGTAATAATTATTAATTTAGCACCCAATAAAAGGGAAAATAAAATTATGAAAAAGTTCTTTGGAACGCTTGTTGCACTATATTGGGGAATAGGTGCAATGGCTCAAGTTGGAATCAATACTACGACTCCAGATCAATCTTCAATTCTTGACATTAGTTCGTCAAATAGCGGTATTTTAATACCTCAGATTTATCTTACAGATTTGTTTGATAAAAGTACGATAAAAAACGGTAATCCCAAAAAAAGTTTGTTAATTTTTAATACAAATTCAACTCTTAAACAAGGAGACGGATATTATTATTGGGATGGCTCAATGTGGGTTAAAATGCTAAACACAGGTGATGCAGGTGCTTACACTGCAGATAACGGAATTACCATGAAAGGTACCGAAGTTGTTTTAGGCGGAAATATTAATCAAGATACAAATCTAAATATTACAGACGGTGGATCATTAGCTATTTCTGGTTTACCAAAAAATGGTGTACAACAAAACAACGAAACTTTAATAGCTTTAGACGCAAACAATGTTATGAAAGCTTTAAAAGCTGCCATGCCTAAGTTTTTTTACATGCCTTCTATTGTTGTACCGACACACGCTGATTATGTACCAACAGGAGAAACATTAGGTAAAATAGATTTATATAGTAAATATCAATCTCAGTTCGGAGCTCCAAAAGCAAAAAATGCTTCGGCTACAACAAGCTTACCGGTTTTAGCTAAAAATGAATTAGATTATTACATTACTTGGTACGACGAAAATGTTTTTACAAATGTTCAGGTTGATAACAATGGTGTTTTAACCTATAGCATTAAATCAAATGCTGATGTTACCGCATCCTCATTCATGAATATTGTATTTGCAGTAAAACCTTAAATAATATACTATGAGAAATTTTTATTTACTTATTGTATTATTTTTTACTGTTGCTTTACAAGCACAACCGTGTTTTCAAAACAGAAATGTTGTTATCACCTCTGCTTATGCTACAAATTCTGACGGGAAATATAAAGACGATATTTTATGGTTAACTTGGGGAGGCAAAACAACAGGTTACGATTTTGGAACTCCAGATGTTATATTAAAAGACGGAGACAAATCTTTTGCTTCTATTCCTTTAGGTAACAACAAATACCTTTGCGTTGAAGCAACTATTGAAATGCTAAATGACAATAGAAATATGAGGATTAAAACTTACCGACCAGGAAATTATTCAGGAGATTCTATGGACAATTGGTATAATATTGGTGGTACTGATCAAAAAAACAGGCTAATTGCTGGAATTGCAAATAATACTGACAGACAATCGTCATATTTTCGAGTAAAAGTGAAGGCAAGTATTAGCGGAATCCCTGTTCAGTTAAAAGGAATGGTTGTTGCGGATGCAGAATCTATGGATGGTAGTGAATTTATAAGAGCCAAAGGTGAAGGAGAATGGAAGATTTTAGAAGTCAAGAAGCGTACAGAAAGAAGTGAATATTTAATTAGAAAAGATAATTCTAGAAATATTATTCAATTTGGACCAGGTAATAATTACGAAACTGCTGCTTTAGCTGTACTTAAATTTAATAATTCAGCGTATAACAGTAATAATGAAAATGAAGTAAGTGTTGACTTTTATTTAAAAGGATCAGGACATCAAGCAGTTGCTATTGGGTTAATCACACCTGGTGTAGATTTAGGCGATGCCCCCGAATCCTATGGTTCCCCAATACATACTTTAGAGCGATTTGATTTATCTGATGACGGAATAGGCAGTGGCACTTTTAGTTCCAACAATATATCATCTGGAAGTTGGTTTGAATCTTGGCCATTTTATAGCAATAAATCTGTAAATATTAATAAAGAAAACTACAAAGAATCCGATATATTACCCAATGCAACATCTTATTTAGGATCTGCAAAAGCAGAGCCAAACGTTGGTTCTGTGCACGGAATTCAAGCTGACGGTGATGGAAAAGGAACAAATGAAGAAGATGCATG